>NZ_JAVRCD010000057.1:0-10040 GCF_034530895.1 Nostoc sp. DedQUE08 | reverse complement strand
ACTGTCAACTTCAAAATTCAGGTTTGACACACCCCAGGAGGTGTGTCAAACTCTCAGTGGATTACCCTTAGAAACACCTCAAGATACTGCCAGCACAAGCTTAGACATTATTTTTGGTGAAAGTATCTACCAACACCCCCAGCACCCCCCAGCACCCCACCAGCACCCCCTACCAGCACCCCATCGACCTATACATAGCAAGCAATACAGCCGAAGGTGCTGGTCTAGGTACAGAGAATTCGTTAGAAAAAATCTGAATGAGTAAGAGAAAAAACAATGGGCGTTTTTCGCTGGTTGACTCACCAATCGCTAGAAGCCTTGCCAAACACCAACTTTAGGGGTGCTGGTGGGGGGTGATCGTCATCGACGACGATCACCCCCCGATCACCCCCCGATCACCCCCCCCGATCACCCCATCAACCTATACACAGCAAGCAATACAGCCGAAGGTGATCGTCTAAGTACAGAAAAATCACCAAAAAAATTGAATGAGTAAGAGAAAAAATTATGGGCATTTTTCGCAGGTTGACGATCACCAATCGCTAGAAGCCTTGCCAAACAATAACTTTAGGGGTGATCGTGGGGTGATCGACGATCACCCCTAAGAAGGGATGTTTAATTAATTACATTGGCTCTAGCTCCCAACTATCAATCCAGTCCCATTCGTTGTCATCTACCTCAAACCAAGGGTGTTCTTCTGGCAAGGAAGCCATGTACTGCCAGTCCACGCCAGTCCAGGAAAGACCAAGCACTGTTACCGGGTACAAGATTTCACCCTGCTTCACTTTTGTCTTGTGCAGCACGGTTTGACCAATGTAGTATTCGGGCTTGCTGAATTCTTTACTCACTCGCAAACGCCAAAACTTTGGCGCTTGACGAAAATTGCCCAAAGTAGGGCCGTCAACAGCTAACATACTATTGCCTCCTTAGTGGCTGGTAACTAGTAAGGGGGAAGTCGTGCCAGGGGGAGAGGTGTCAACTCTCTTTCTGGGGCGCATTCAAGCGCTGACTTCATTTGTCGTATCTGAAATCATTGAAGCAGATTTCGCAACAGATTGCGATCGCACTTCTTTAGCTGAGATGATCATTTATCCATCTGTTGTGGGTAGGAGAACTTTGGGGCGATACGACGCTACGATTTACTCGCTGTTACCTTGTTTACTATCGTCTACTCAATGTCTACGAAACAGTCTAAGCTACTACTTCGTTGGTTGTCAACTATGTAAACGAATTTGTTGACGACCTATGCTGGTTAACTTACTATGTTGACAGGTTGTACACAGGTAGTTTACAAATGCGTAACAATATAATTTCATTTCGGATCAGCGATGAGGAATTAGAAGCACTGCGAGCTTTCCAGACTCCAGAGGACAAATCCCCAAGTCAGACAGCTGCAAGATTACTAAGGGGTTCATTTGCTAGGTCTACAACTGTGTCTACAAAAACTCCAGATGTAGACATACTGGAAGTGTTTAAGCAAGAGGTGGCAGCGAGTTTTAGTGAAGTGCGATCGCAACTGGAGGAACTGCGGGGAAAATTGAAAGCCCGGTAGTAGAGAAGGAAACTAGCACTACCGGGCAAGAAAGCAATGAAGACTCAACTGTAGCGAACAGCGAAACTATCGACCAGTTGCAAGCTGAAGTTAAAAGCCTAGAAACTCGTCTCAAGCATTCCCGCAAGGAAAAGAAGGAGCTAGAGCAGCAATTGGCTGACGTTGAGCGAGAAAACAATATCTTGAAGGATGGAACAGTTCTCAACAGGAGATTAGAACAGATTAGGGAACTGGAGAGAGAAAACCAGCAACTCAGGCAACAGCCGCAGACAGCAGGTACATTCGTGCAGCCAGACTATGAGGCAATTCGCGATCGCACACTCAACAAGCTAAAAGTTGGCAAGCAATCAACGGCAGGAAAGGCGATTGAAGCCTTTATTAAAGAGCTTACGCGTGGGTCAATCGGCTCTCTATAACCTGACTTAAGTAGCTCACGTGTGCGTCTACAGTGCGCCTACACTTTGTCTACAGTTGACTTAAGTAGTCCATGTGTGGCACACGTCTAGCTTATATAGGCCACATGTCATGCTCATGTGTGGCACTATTGAGGCTCAATACCTCATCTCTCATCTGTCTACACTGTCTACAGAGAAATTGCCCTAAATTTAGGGCTGTAGACGGCTAAAAACCGTTTTGTATAACGTTTTTAGCAGCTGTATACAAATTATCCAATGCCGTTTTTAACAGAATTTCCCAAAAAATAGGGATTTTTTCTAATACATTGCCCAAAAACGTAGCAGGGCTAATTTAACAGCTTAGAGTTGGCACACTGCCAAAGTTAATTTGCTAAAAAATAAACCGTTCACGGAAACTTTAAAGTAAGATCAGTACCCTTGCTGTATCAGTCTTTAGGAGCGACAAAGTAGAAATGAAGTAACAAATTTTATTCTCCTAACCAGTATTTTTTTTATGAAATTTCCGTCTAAAGTTTTGGCAGTTTTAACTTCTTCTTTGGGCTTATTTTCAATCAATTTTGCTATTTCTCTACCTGCTCAAGCGTCAGTTACATGTGAAGGTGGGACAATTAGTAATTATTCAAATGGTTCGTTGGCAAGTTGTATTCTTGGACAAGATACGACCGTGCAGGTTTACAGTCCCAGTTCTGGATCATCTAATTTTGAGTGCCAAGCCCAAAAATTTATATCTTTTGATGACAAAGCACAGTTTACGAGTTGCCAGCTTTCACAGGAAATCCAACTTAGAAAAAGTAACTCAACTGAAACATGTCCGGCAGGATATAAAGTATACGTTTCAGTTTCAACTAACGGTATTCAATCCATTACTTGTAGTCCCTAAGAGGATGTTTTAACTGGGGGCATTGCAGGCTAGTCAAGTCTAGCTTGACTAGTCAGAGCTTGACTGAGCGTTGAGCTTGACTTTGAAGTATTGCCGCTTGAGTTTAGAAAGTTAAGTAGACAGCAGCTCGCTAATTTGATGCCGTGCCAGAGCTTGCCTGAGATGTTCCACCTCAGCCCTTAGCCGTGCATTCTCCTGTATCAACGTATCCATGTCATCTTTTTTATCCACTGCCTGCTTAATTACCTTCCTCCGGTTCTCCAAACTGAACCACTTCTGATATATCTCAGTGTGAATCTCTACAGAATGCCCCAAATTATCAGCAGCAGCTTTAATTGGAATGCCCATCATGTGCGCTCGAATTGCCCAAGCATGGCGTAAGTCATAGGGCGTAAACGGAATATTTACGCGCCTAAACCATGATGAACAATTAACCCGAATAGTGTTGATATCTGTAAAACTAGTCCTGCCATCAGTTTGAGATTTTAACAGTTCCAAATACTCTACGTTTTTTAAATCAAACAAGTAAACCCATTCAGGATGTAGCGGTAAAGCTTCTCTGTAACCAGTCTTAGTATCTGGGTGAACCTTCCATGTATTATCTTTATTTTCAGGACTTAACCACCAATCAATTTCAGGATTTACAAACAATTCTCTTGGGCGTAGTCCATAAGTGGCAAGCATTCCATACACCCATTCCCACATCTTCCAACTATCTAAACAACTCTTCTTGATTGTTAAGCTTCTAGTCAAAGAGTAATGATGAAAAGATTCCTGATATTTGATGATATCCTGATCGTTGGGAATGTCCCTAGCCTGACTTTTGGGTTGTGTGGCTTTGAAATGTTCGAGAGTGAAGCTAGTTAAATTAAGAGTTGATTTTAAAACTTTCAACGATTTAACAGCGCTGTATCTAGCAAAATCTTTCGTCAACTCTGCAATTTTTTTGTCAATCTCCGATTGAGTCAATAAAGTATCTACCCCAATCAACCGCCGTAAATAATCCTTGTAATAGAAAAAGGTGTGTTTACTTTTTTCTGTTAATTTGTGTGTTTTGAAATACTCAGTTTCAAACTCTTCTAAAACATCACCAAGGGTTTGGGATCTGTTGGCGACCTTAGCGATTTTACCCAGATATTTATCAGTCCATTCAAACTGTTTGCGGGCAAGCAGCTTGCCTAGCTCGTTTGCCTCTTCCTCTGCTGTTCTCAACCCGTCCAAGCTTGCAGGGATATTTAGCGAAATCTTGTACTGCTTAAAACCAGTTCCTTTAGTGTCGCGATCGCCGGGTTTGATTGGTAGAGACGCTTGCAATTGAATTGTGTCCCGTGCCACGACCAAACCCACTTTGACCTTAGCGGATTTTAAACGGGCCCTAGTGTCTGTCAAACCTTTCTCAAACTTGCGTTCCAGATGCTGCCGAGTAGCTTTCATGTGTTTCTGCGTTCCTAAATAGCTGCCATCGGTAGATGCTGGCGGAGTGAAATCCTCAAAAACGTCCTGTGCCTTGCTTTTCATTGTGTCTTAAATGTGTCTTAAAATTTAGTCCATTTAGAACAATGTTTAAATTGAGCAAAGTTAGACCTGGACTAAATCTTGGTATCACGAAACATTAAATCATACTTCGTACAGGGTATACCATAAGCTTCTTCCATGTGACGGCTGATGTAGTTCATCGACCGATAACAGTGGATGAGGTTCATCTTCACATTGGGGGTCATCAACATTTCGTTGATGGTGCCATCACCTGACCACTGAGCGACTACGCGCAAGCCGATTTCTTCTAACAGGATGCGGCTAGCCCAAGCATCTCCACCGATGTTGTAGTCACCAATGATGGCTACATCATAAGGAGTACCTTCAAACTGAAGTGTACCGTCTTTTTTCGCTTGGTCTGCTCTGGTGAAAACCCAGTCACGAACCATGTCGTTAGCAATGTGGTGTCCCAAAGATTGGGAAACACCCCGGAAGCCTTCGCAACGAACAGGTACAACTGGCTTGCCAATTTCTTTCGATGTCTTCCGAGCTACTGCTTCGATGTCATCTCCAATTAGACCGATGGGGCATTCAGATTGAATGGAAACACCACGGTTGAGTGGGAAAAGTACATCAAGTTCTTGGATGAGCTTGGTAAGTTTCTTGTCACCACCAAAAACGATATCTCGTTCTTGGAAGTCGGAGGTGAAGTGCATGGTACCAAAGGTGTCAATACCTGTGGTGCCGATGTAGTAGTTACGACGACCAGACCAAGACCAGTAACCGCAACCTACAGGTCCGTGGCTGATGTGGATCATGTCCTTAATAGGACCCCAAACCACACCTTTAGAACCGGCGTAAGCACAACCACGAGCGGTCATTACCCCAGGCAGGGATTTGATGTTAGACTTAACGCCGCAATCGGACTTACCTTCTTCGTATACGCCTAAGTGCTTTTCCCGTTTTTTCTTAGCTTTATCGGGGTAAGCGTTTAGAACTTCTTTAATTAGTTCTTTTCTTTCTTCGATGATGTTTTGATTTTCTGGAGGTGTCATATTTAGCCTCTGTGACTTGTAAGGATCGGGGCATAGGGGGACTAGGAGTCCCCTCTAAGGTTAGGGGGGAGATGCAAGTGAGAGGGGAAAAGGTAAGATATGGAACTCTTCCTTTTTCCTTGTGCTAAAGCGTTATTTATTAGCAGCGATTTATACTACAGGAGCTTCAGCAGCACTCTTACCAACCAACATTGCGGTATTTTCGTCGCTTTCGAGGATACCGAATTCAATCAACAATTCTTCTAGTTCTTCCATTTCGATGGGTGTAGGAATAGCTAGATTCTTGTTGTCGATAATTTTCTGAGCCAATGTCCGGTATTCGTTAGCTTGGTTGCTTTCTGGTGCGTACTCGTTAACAGTCATCCGGCGCAATTCTGCGTGTTGAACGATGTTGTCACGGGGTACGAAGTGAATCATTTGGGTGTTCAACCGTTTTGCCAAGGTTTCGATTAGTTCGATTTCCCGGTCTGTGTTACGGCTGTTACAAATCAAACCACCCAAACGCACGCCACCTGTGTGTGCATACTTAAGAACACCACGAGCGATGTTGTTAGCAGCATACATCGCCATCATTTCACCTGATGTTACGATGTAGATTTCTTGTGCCTTGCCTTCACGGATAGGCATTGCGAAACCACCGCACACAACGTCACCTAATACGTCGTAAGATACGAAGTCTAGGTCTTGGTAAGCACCATTTTCTTCTAAGAAGTTGATGGCGGTGATGATACCACGACCGGCGCAACCTACACCGGGTTCTGGCCCACCAGATTCTACGCAACGAACGTCACGGAAACCGGTTAACATTACTTCTTCGAGTTCGATATCTTCTACTGCACCACGTTCTGCGGCGAGGTGAAGAACGGTTGTTTGAGCTTTGCTGTGCAGCATCAAACGAGTGGAGTCAGCTTTAGGGTCGCAACCGACGATGAGGATGCGTTGACCCATTTCTGCCATAGCTGCTAAGGTGTTTTGGGAAGTGGTAGATTTACCGATACCGCCCTTACCGTAGAAAGCTATCTGTCTAATGTTTTCGTCTGTCATGACTCGTATTTCCCTGCAATTGGTTGGTTAGTGGGTCTTTGCTTTTGTCAGTTGCGTTCACGCCAGTTGAGCGACAGTAGTGAGCGCGTGTAGAGCATCGTTGGTAGCGTTGGCATAAATGCCTGCTGGGGGCGATCGCTCCACAGCCAAAATTATTGACAGTAAGTTCATCGATCTTCCTCGTTAAAATTTTTTTCTTTTTGTTGTTTGTCCTTTGTCCTTTGTCATTTGTTCTGACAAAGAACAAAGAAAAATACGCGATTTACAAATACGTCATAATGTGTTTCAGCTTGCAAGATTCAATAGGACTTGATGTTGTTTGTCAACAATCAATGCTTAGTCCTATTACTTGTTCAAAATAGCGCCCTTCATATTTGTGACGCGATCTAGTGCAGCTTTGGTGTCTTCTGCTGACACTCCACGCACAGCCATTGCTTCACCGAGATGCTTGGCGATCGCATCGAAGTGTGGTTGCTGTAAATTCATTCCAGCGTGGGTTTTGTCCAATGGACGACCGCCGTATTGCTTTGGCCCTTCAAATATTTGAGCTAAGAAAGCAACTAGATGATTGCGTTGCTTGGCCATGTCTGTACCAGCAAAAACGGGAGCGAGGAGGCTGTCAGTAGCGATGCGTTTGTGGAGTTCATCTACTACTTGTTCAATAGCTGGTTGTCCACCAATGTTGTCGTACAATGTGCTCATATCCTGTTCCTTTGAAGCGAGTTGGATGATGAAATTTGCAAGTAGGCGCTTAATCTTTTTGCCTATATGCTGTTAGCCGTCATAGCTAATTTAGCTATCGGTTGCTGGTAGGATTGAAGCATTGATGTGGAGACAATTATATGGTTCAAATCCTACTTTCTGTTCCTGGCTGAATGCATATTAGAGCGTATTTGTAGAATACGTTAAGTCCTACAGCAATTCCTAAACTGCTTCGACTACAAGGCTCTTGCTGACACGATCTTGTAATCTGGCTTCGATCGCAATTTTTAGAGTTGCTGTACTACTAGAACAGGAACCGCAAGCACCTTGCAGTACAACTTTAACGCGATCGCCTTCTACATCATAGAGTTCTACATCTCCCCCGTCTGCAATGAGTACGGGTCTGACTTCTTCATCAAGAACCTTTTGAATTAGAGCAATCTTTTGGACGTTGGTTAGCGCTCGTTCCTTAGATGTAACAATTCCTGTGGCAACTTGTACGCCGTAATTGTTGAGAGCAGGTGAGGCGTATTCCTGTTGAACTGATCTTATTATATCATCGATGTTCGCCAGACAGGAACCGCATCCGCCACCAGCTTTCACATAATTTGTTACTTGCTCGGCATCCGTGAGATGATTTTCTAGAATCACGCGGCGAATCTTAGACTCGCTGATGCCAAAGCAACTGCAAACTAATGCACCTTCATCATCATCATCGTGGGTAGCTAGAGGTATGCCACGATAATTATAGATAGCGGCTTCTAGCGCTTCTTGTCCCATCACAGAGCAATGCATCTTTGCTTCTGGCAAACCACCAAGGTAATCTGCAATGTCTTTATTGGACACTTTCAAGGCTTCATCTAAAGTTAAACCTTTGACCATTTCGGTTAATGCACTAGAAGATGCGATCGCACTAGTACAACCAAAGGTTTGAAAGCGAGCATCTAGAATCTTATCAGATTCCACTTCCACTTTCAGGTGCAATCTCAGAGCATCACCGCAAGCAATGCTGCCAATTTCACCCGTTGCAACCTTAACTCCAGCTTCGCCCGTTTCTTCAATTTCTCCCTGATTCTTGGGATCGTAAAACAGTTCTAATACTTTATCGGTGTAGTCCCACATAACTTTTGTCCTTTGTCCTTTGTCATTTGTCCTATGTCATTTGTCCTTTGTCATTTGTCCTTTGTCCTTTGTCACTTGTCCTTTGTCACTTGTCACTTTTCTAAAACTAATGACTAATGACCCATGACTAATGACCAATGACCAATGACTAATGACTAATGACTAATGACTGTCCTTGCAACCAACCTGCTTCATCATTTTTGAAGGGTGAGAGGGCGCGTAAACGTTCTACAATACTGGGCATTACCTCTATCACTCGATCGATTTCGGCTTCTGTGGTGTAGCGACAAAGACTGAAGCGGATAGAACCGTGCAAAGTTGTATAGGGTAAGCCCATTGCCCGCAGGACGTGGGAGGGTTCGAGAGAACCGGAGGTACAAGCAGAACCGGATGATGCACAGATACCGTATTTGTTCAATAACAGTAGAATTGCTTCACCTTCGATGTACTTGAAGCCGATATTGGTTGTGTTTGGCAATCTCTGCGTAACGTCACCGTTAACGACACAATCGGGAATTGTAGCAAGTAAAGTTTGTTCCAAGCGATCGCGCAGCTTTCTTTCTCTTGCGATCGCTTCTTCTAAGTGTAACAGTTCTAGTTCCGCAGCTTTGCCCAAGGCGATAATTGCTGGAACATTCTCTGTTCCCGCCCTACGTCCGCGTTCTTGGTGTCCCCCAAGAATGAAGGGACGGAACCGAACTCCGCGCCGGATATATAAAGCACCAATTCCTTTAGGCCCGTGCAACTTGTGACCAGACAGGGTTAACATATCCACAGTGCTAGTCTTCATATTCAACGGGATTTTTCCCACTGCTTGCACCGCATCTACATGGAAGATAGCGCCATATTCTTTTACACGCAACCCAATTTGCTCAATCGGGAAAATCGTTCCGGTTTCGTTATTAGCATACATAATTGTCACCAAGGCGGTGTTACCCGTCAAGGAAGCTTCTAGTTCATCTAGATCCAGCTGCCCTTGATGATTTACTGATAGATAGGTAACAGTGTAACCTTGGGTTTCTAATTGTTTGCAGACATTGAGTACTGCTGGATGTTCTACTTGAGTAGTGACAATATGTCGCTTTTCTGGTTGCGCTAACAATGCGGCTCGAATCGCCGCGTTATCTCCCTCAGTACCGCAACTTGTGTAGACAATTTCAGATTCATCGGCTCCCAGGATGGCTGCAAGTTGTTCTCTTGCTGTTCTCACTGCTTTACCGACTTGCCCACCAAAGGTATGCATACTGGAGGGATTGCCGTAATAATCCGTCAGGTAAGGTAGCATTACCTCTATAACTTCTGGGTCTACCCTAGTGGTGGCATTATTATCGAGATAGATGCAGTTATTTTGCATTGTTGTCTTCTAATTACGAATTACGAATTACGAATTACGAATTATTTGGGGTTGGCGCTTTTGCAACTGTTCGGAGTATTTCTGGGAATAACAGTTAAACCAACGTTCCCAGTAATCTTGTTTATTTGTTAATTTAGCAACTACGCGGTTGTAATTGGTAAACCAGCCTTCCCAATAATCGCTAGGCTGCTTAACGCAACCGTCGCATGTGGGACAACCAGCTTTACACTGAGGCACGGTATGAATGCTACCAATACAGTTTGTACAAAGTTCAGGGTCAATCCAGTGCTGTCCGTCAACCACTTTAACTGCATTTGTGGGACATACCGTTAGACAGAGATTGCAGGAAATACACTGGCTAGTAAGAATTTTGTAAGCCATGATTTATATCAAGTTCGGATAATTACTTATAATAAAGGTGGAATCGTTGCAGTGCATA
>NZ_JAVRCD010000056.1:0-54732 GCF_034530895.1 Nostoc sp. DedQUE08 | reverse complement strand
TCGGGCGGTCGTTGATTGAATTCGGGCGATCGTTTGTTGAATTCGGGCGATCGTTGATTGAATTCGGGCGATCGTTTGTTGAATTCGGGCGATCGTTTGTTGAATTCAAGCAGTGGTTAGGGTGGGGTAAAGATACAATTTAACTTCCACGCTGTCTTGCTTGTGCCTGTTAGCTCAAATGCTATGGATCTTCAGGAAAAACCCATTTTGGCGGTTCCATCATTTTTTTTTGCAGACGTTCTTGTGCCAACTCCAGCATTTTCTCTAAGGGAGTCTCTTCAATAAATTTTGCGGCTGACTCTCTAAACTCGGTATTAGGGCATTTATCCCCTAAAACACACCCATTAACACAGGCTACAGCGCAGTTAATCTTTTGCTCCACAGTACATTCCTCTCTCTAAAAGTTATAAGTTATAAGTTGTGAGTCATGATTTTCATCTCTAACTCTTCACTGTTAACTCTTTACTATCAGGCATGACCTACAGGTAAATTTTACCTTGCCAGTTGGTATCTCATTAGTCTAAATACTCACTATTTAGAAAGTTATGAGTTATGAGTGAAAGTTATGAGTTATGAAGTTATGAGTTATGAGTTATGAGTTATGATTTTTACTCCTAACTCCTCACTCCTCACTCCTCACTTTTATAAAGGGCGCTCATGTCAGAACTGTTTGCTACTACTGGAACTATAGCCGCGATCGCCACTGCTGTTGTCCCCCAACAGGGTAGTGTTGGGATTGTGCGGGTATCCGGTTCTCAAGCAATGGCAATCGCCCGAAGTCTCTTTCATACACCAGGGCGACAAGTTTGGGAAAGTCACCGGATTCTCTATGGTTACATTCGCCATCCCCAGACGCGACAAATAGTGGATGAAGCCCTATTGTTGATGATGAAAGCACCCCGTTCTTACACCCGTGAAGATGTAGCGGAATTCCATTGCCACGGGGGAATTATGGCAGTGCAGCAGGTGTTGCAACTGTGTTTAGAAAATGGCGCTAGACTAGCGCAACCTGGAGAATTTACTCTCCGCGCCTTTTTGAATGGACGATTAGATTTAACTCAAGCCGAAGGTATTGCTGATTTAGTCGGAGCTAAATCGCCTCAAGCTGCTCAAAGTGCTTTAGCTGGTTTACAAGGAAAATTAGCTCATCCGATTCGGCAGTTACGCGCTAACTGTTTAGATATTTTGGCAGAAATCGAAGCTCGGATTGATTTTGAGGAAGACTTACCTCCGTTGGATGATAAAGCAATAATATCAGCAATCGATAAAATTGCCGCAGAAATAACTAGGTTATTGCAAACCAAAGATCGAGGTGAGTTGCTACGCACTGGTTTAAAAGTGGCAATTGTCGGGCGTCCGAATGTGGGTAAGTCGAGTTTATTGAACGCTTGGAGCCGGAGCGATCGCGCCATTGTGACTGATTTACCAGGTACAACCCGCGATGTTGTTGAATCTCAGTTAGTTGTTGGCGGAATTCCCGTACAAGTGCTAGATACAGCAGGGATTCGGGAAACAACAGACCAAGTGGAAAAAATTGGCGTCGAGCGATCGCGTCGTGCTGCCAATGCAGCTGATTTAGTCTTGCTTACCATCGATGCTTCCGCAGGTTGGACAGAAGGCGATGAAGAAATTTATCAAGAGGTACAACATCGTCCGTTGATTATAATAATTAACAAAATCGATTTATTGCAAGAAAGCGAAAGAACAACTCTTCAATCTAAAATCTCAAACCCAAAATCCAAAATTGTCACAGCCGCAGCCCAAAATCAAGGTATTGAAGCTTTAGAAACAGCAATTTTAAAAATAGTTCAATCTGGAAAAGTGCAAGCTGCTGATATGGATTTAGCCATTAACCAAAGGCAGGCAGCAGCCTTAACTCAAGCTAAAATGTCTTTAGAACAGGTGCAAGCGACAATTACCCAGCAGTTACCTCTGGATTTTTGGACAATTGACTTACGAGGTGCGATTCAAGCTTTAGGAGAAATCACTGGAGAAGAAGTAACAGAATCCGTTTTAGAGAGGATTTTTAGTAGATTTTGTATTGGTAAATAAACTATAAAAATTTTTGTTGAATTTTACTGTTCTTTTACTCAAACTTCGATTGATAACTAAATGTACATCTCAATTCGTCAAGCAACCATACAAGATACGGCGATCGTTTCGGATGTGCTATTAGAAGCAGCTTTGTGGCTCCAGCAGAGTGGTAGACCTCTGTGGCATGAGAGTGAGATTTCGCCAAAAAGTATCTCTAAAGATGTTGCTAACGGCTTGTTTTTTATTGCTGAGTGGGCAGGTGAACCAGCCGGTACAATCAAGTTTCAACTAGAAGATTTACTTTTCTGGCCTGACATTTCTCAGGAAGATTCAGCATTTGTACATCGTCTTGCAGTTCGACGGCATTACTCCGGCGGTAAAGTCTCTTCAGCACTTCTAGCTTGGGCTGTTGAACAAGCACAAAAACTTGGCAGACATTATTTACGTCTAGATTGCGACGCTTCACGTCCACGCCTCAGAGCAGTATATGAACGTTTTGGTTTCCGTCATCACAGCGACAAACAAGTTGGTGCTTATTTTGTCTCTCGCTACGAATATCAAATACCTCCAATGTATAAAATGCGTAAGTCCTAAAAACAATGTCTGATGAGCTAGCGAGTGCTTCATTCTAAAATCAAAGTAAACCTCTTGTCTAAGTGGTAGAAAAAAGGCTAAATAAGGATTATGACCGTAACTACCTATAAATGGACAATTAAACGTTATCACCTAGCAATAGAGGCAGGTATTTTTGACGACCAGCCCATTGAACTATTGCGCGGCGACCTCATTGTTATGCCCCCAGAACGAGAATCTCACGCTTACTACAACACAGAAGCAGCTGATTATCTTCGCACACTGCTCGGTGAACGGGTAAAAATCCGCGATGCAAAACCCGTTACCTTACCCAACGATTCAGAACCTGCTTCCGATGTTGCGATTGTCAAACCTTTAGGTAAGGTCTATTTAGAACACCATCCTTACCCAGAAGATATCTTTTGGGTAATTGAATTCTCCAAAGCCACTAGTAGCAAAGATTTAGGTGACAAAAAAGACATCTACGCTGAGGCTGGTATTGTTGAATATTGGGTTGTCAACCTGAAGACTCCGCAGTTAAAAGTATTTCGTGACCTAGAAAATGGGGAATACAAGACCGAACTGACACTAACTACAGGTACTATTTCACCCCTAGCCTTTCCTGATGTATCCGTCCGAGTTGAGCGCCTTATAAGTAAGACCTAGTACAGCGTATTATGGAAAGGGCGTAGGAGTTATAAGTTATGAATTATAAATCGATCGCTCATAACTCATAACTTATAACTCATAACTCATTTTCTGTCGCGATCGCTCTTGGCATATTACCAGCAGTTGCCAGTTGCACTGTAAAAGTAGAACCTTCAGATAATTTACTTTTTACAGAAATAGATCCACCACAGCGCAGCAGCAATTGCTGTACTATCGTTAACCCTAACCCAGCACCGCCATTATCTTCGGTTGCTGTTGTACGCACGCGATAAAAGCGATCGAAAATTTTGGGAATTTCGTTTTCCGCAATACCGATACCTGTGTCGCGGAATTCTAATTGGACATAATCGCCTTGATTACGGGCACGCACCCATACTTGACCTCCATTAGGAGTAAACTTAAGACTGTTGTGCAACAGATTAATCACAATTTGCCTTAGCTTACCAGTCACGCACCAAACAGATGGGAGTTCAGTCGGTACGGTGTAGGCTAGCATAATTCCTTTTTCTTGGGCTACAGGTTGGTAAGTACTAACTACTCCAGGTACTATATCTGAGAGACGCACCAACTCCAAAGTCGTCCCGTTAAAATTCTGTTCTAGCTGCACCAGTTCCAAGAAACCAGTAATCAGGGAATTTTGCTGATCGCACTGGGTATTTAACATCTGTAAATAACGTTGTCGTTGCGGGGGTTTCAGATTAGGGGAATTTAATAACGAAAGTGCTGTCTTCATGTGTGTCAAAGGTATACGTAGTTCCTGACAGACATTTTTCAGGTATTCATCTTTGAGTTGCTCTTTGTTGTGCAGTTCTTGATTTTGCTGTTCCAACTTATTAGTACGTACTGTGATGATTTGACGATTAATTTCATCTTGTCGGAGGAGTTGTTTTGCCAACAGTTGATTCATCAGTGCAGGTTGGGGCACGGTTGGACAAATAAAACTAGCAGGTATTGAAGATGATTCTGGTGCAATCGCCTGTTGGATACTATTTAATACTTGCTGAATTACTCTCCCCTCAACAGTAGTTATAATCAGCAATGGCTGGTTTTTATTAGTATTTACCTTCCCCGATGTCTGATTTTTACGTTTTTTAAGTGGTCGATGAGCCAAAATTAAACTGCAAAACTGTGGCGATAACACCATCAGAAAGTTTTCCCGCCGCATTTGGCTATCTGGTGGTAGATGAACGGGGACATAATTAGATGATGGGGATGAAGGAGATGAGGAGATATTTAATCTTCCCTCTTCCTTATCTTCCCCTGCTTCCCTTTTCCTACTCTCGTCAATCTGGCAACTATAAATGAGACTAGACGCACCTACCGAGGATTGATAACGCGCTAATTCTGATTGCCAAATTTTATCTGGTGGTAGCTTCACCCAGAGAGTGGCTGCAATTTGCTGCTCAATGAGTAAGTCAATTTGCGCTCTCACCAGTGATAGCAGAGTAGCAGGACTGAGGGACAATGGTTTCGGAGGCGCTTGCACTCCCATAACCAGTTGATAAACAGACAGATCCTTAGCCAGAGAAACATTCATGAGTCAAGCACAACTTGGATGAAGCAAGAAATAATTCTGTCTTCGATTTTCACCTTTATATGTGCATTTTTTACAAAATCACCACGGAAAAAAACATTAACTATAAAAAACTCTATCCACGAGGGGATGGGGGAGCAGGGGAGCAGGGGAGCAGGGAAGAAATTGCAGTAAGTTTTTCTCCTCTGCCCCTCTGCCTCTCTGCTCCCCTGCCTCTTCCAATGCCCAAATTATTGTACGTTAAGTCTTTGCTGTAAAGCCTCGCGGGCGTGTTCTCGGTCGTCAAAATGGATTTTTTCGGTGCCGAGAATTTGGTAATCTTCGTGACCTTTACCAGCAAGCAATACTCCATCACCGGGTTGTGCTTGTAAAATAGCGGTACGAATTGCGATCGCTCGATCGCAAATTACTCTTGGCTGCACTGTATCAGCTATTCCCGCTAAAATATCTTGCAAAATCCTTTCTGGATCTTCAGTGCGGGGATTATCTGATGTCACCACTGCCACATCAGCTAACTCAGCAGCAATTTTACCCATTTTTGGGCGCTTAGTGCGATCGCGATCGCCTCCACAACCAAATACACAAATCACTTTTCCAGGTATAAACGGACGCGCAGCTTTCAATAAATTTTCTAAGCTATCGGGCGTGTGGGCATAATCCACAATCACGCTAATATCTTGCTCAGTACTAATCTGTACCCGTTCCATCCGTCCGGGAACTCCAGGGAACTCAGGTATCACAGCTGCCACTAACTGTAAATCTAGCCCTAAGTGCAAAACTGCTCCTACGGCTGCTAAAAGATTTTCTAAATTATATTGTCCGACTAGGGGCGATCGAAAAGCCACATCACCTTTTGGTGTATGTAATGTCCCACTAACACCATTTGGCTGGTAACTTAAATCGCTCATCCATAAATCAGCGCTGTTGTCGTTGACGCTGTAACTCCAAACGCGTTCGGAATCTAACGAGGCAATTAACCGCTTCCCGTAGGAATCATCAGCATTAATTATTGCCCGTCCCTTGAGATAATTAGGACTAAACAATAACGCTTTGGCAGCAAAGTAATCTTCCATATCGCTGTGATAATCGAGATGGTCTTGAGTAAGATTACTAAATACCCCTACCTCAAATTCACAACCCAACACTCTACCTTGGGCCAAAGCGTGAGAACTGACTTCCATCACCCCAAACTCACTACCAGCCTTTACAGCTTCTGCTAGCTGCTGTTGCAGTTCCACTGCAAAGGGTGTAGTGTGGGCAGCAGTTTGCTCAAAACCTGCCCAACGAGTGTAGAGAGTTCCCATCAAAGCTGTAGCTAAATTAGCTTTGTTGAGGAGAAATTCAATTAGATGAGTAGTTGTAGTTTTGCCATTTGTACCAGTCACACCTACCAACTTGAGTTTTCGCCCTGGATAACCGTAAAAAGCACTGGCTATCTGCGCACAAGCTTGAGTGATGTTACTTGCACTAATGACCACAGCCTGATTTGTGGGAGGATTTTTTTGTGCAGCTTCGGGAGAAACGATCGCAGCGACAGCCCCTGATGCGATCGCACTTTGCCAAAATTCCCCACCATCAACCCGCGTTCCTGGCATCCCAATAAACAAATCACCCACACGACAAGCATGGGAATTCGTCTTTAAACCCCTAACTTCCACATCCTCTAAAGTTGGATAACTAGGCAATTGCTCAACACTGTCTACCGCTGTTAGTAATTCCCGCAATTTCATTTTGTGAACCTCGTCACATTCTTGATCTTGCGCTTATTCTGCATTATTTTTTTCTAATTGGCTAAATATTTACGCAACATTTGCTCCAATTGCTGCACGTTAGCACGAGGAGAAGGACGCGGCAATGGTTTCTCACTTCCCTCTGCGCCCTCTGCGCCTCTGCGGTTCGATAAATAAAGCACCGGCACTTCATACTGATACGCAGCAAACCAATCTTCACGAGTTGTAATATCCCTAACTTCCAACTCGAAACTGAGATTTTGGATTTGTTCTAGCTTTTCTTGCAAGCCTTCACATAAATGACAGCCGGGTTTACTGTATAAAATTAGTCGCATTCTTGATATGAGTTGGCGCAAGAAGTTATAAGTTTAGAATAACGTAGACGCTTCTCCTGTCGGAGACGCTACGCGAACGGCTTGTCGCAGCCACAGCAGAGGGCACGAAGTAGAAGGATGAAAGCTCATTGATTCATGAAAGTAGTCTAATGACCAAATTCTGTGACAATGATTAACAACCAACCAGAATACTGTATTTAAGCTACTCATGAGCCAAAGTTCTCAAAACAGCCCTTTAACAGGCAAACCTGTTCAATCATATTTCCAGTGGTTATACGCCTTCTGGAAATTCTCTCGCCCTCACACAATTATTGGTACAAGTCTGAGTGTTTTGGGTTTATATTTAATTGCCATTGCCATCAGTAGAGACCCGATTAATCATATCTCTACAGACGCGATGAATCGCGTCTCTACAAACGCGATGAATCTTGTCTCTACGTATTCTGTATTCCCTGTCTTTGGTGCATGGATTGGTTGTCTGTGTGGCAATGTTTATATTGTCGGGCTGAATCAATTAGAAGATGTAGAAATTGATAAGATTAATAAGCCTCATTTACCCTTAGCGTCTGGTGAGTTTTCTCAGCAAACTGGGCAATTAATTGTTGCTTCTACTGGGATTTTGGCGCTGGTTGTGGCGTGGCTAACTGGCCCGTTTTTATTGGGTATGGTAGCAATTAGTTTGGCCATTGGTACTGCTTATTCTTTACCGCCAATTCGCTTAAAACAGTTTCCGATTTGGGCGGCGCTGTGTATTTTTTCGGTGCGCGGTACGATTGTTAACTTAGGGCTATATCTGCATTACAGTTGGGCGTTGCAACAAAGCCAAACAATTCCGCCTGTGGTATGGGTGCTGACGTTATTTATTTTGGTGTTTACCTTTGCGATCGCTATCTTTAAAGATATCCCCGATATGGAAGGCGATCGCCTCTACAATATTACTACTTTCACTATCAAACTTGGCCCTCAAGCTGTGTTCAATCTATCTCTTTGGGTAATAACTGCCTGTTATCTGGGAATAATTCTGGTTGGGGTGCTACACGTCGCCTCAGTTAACGCTATATTCCTGGTAGTTACTCATTTGGGGCTGTTGGCTTGGCTGTGGTTACGGAGTTTGACGGTAGACTTACAAGAGAAAAGTGCGATCGCTCAATTCTACCAATTTATCTGGAAACTCTTTTTTATGGAATATCTGATTTTTCCTATCGCCTGTCTTTTGGCTTAGACAATGCTAGAAACCTTTCCTACTAGTTCGATTCTCGCTGCTGTTGTAGTTGTTCTGAGTCTGTCAATCCTTGGCTATTTCGCTTGGAAAACTTTGATTACCTCAGATTTGTTTCAAAAAGGTATCAATCTTGCCCAAGCAAAAGATTACCAAGGTGCAGAAGCAGCTTTTCGCAAAGTGATTTCCATCAACTCTACAAATGACGTAGTGCGCTTGTTTTTGGGAGATGTTTTAAACCAGCAAGGACAAGTAGAAGAAGCAACAGAATTATTTCGGGAAGTAATTCGCCGCAGTCCGAAAAATCCTGATGCTTACTTGCGGCTGGCAAATATTCTCATGCAGCAAGAGCGAGAAGAAGAAGCTAAAACTAACCTGCAACAAGCTAAAGATTTATTACAAAAACAGCGCCAACCTGAAAAAGCTAAAAAAATCACTCAACTATTAGATAAAATGAGTGCTAAGTCAAGCGAATCTTAACTTTAATGAGAGTTGCAGAGATTAAATTTTCCTGTTGTGTCTCCTAATTTTTGCCATTCCCATCATTATGGTGAGAATGGTTTTTATTTGGTAATTTACTATTGTATACCATAATTATGTCTGCAACTTCCGCAAGTTTGACCGCTCTCTTCACAGCCCTTACAATTGCGATCGGATGCGCCACAAGCTTCATAGCTACAATTAATTCATTTAGGCTTTATAAGAAAAAATATTGTGAATTTTAAATTATATCATGTCTGCTTGATTGCTTATTAAACCCGAAGAACCCCACCCCGCCAAAGCTGTGCTTTGTCTCCCCTCCCCGCTTTTCGGGAGGGGTTGGGGGTGGGGTTCTTTTATTATGGGTAATTTGGCGGACATGATATTATTTATGTTTGCAAAACAGTGATGATACTAACAGCCTTTTTGTTTTGTAAAGACATATTGTAGTTTATTTAAGCAGTACAGAAATTAGACACACTGTATCACTAATATTTTAGTACTAAAATATTATTAAGCAAGGGTAGAAATTTAGTAGTAGATTGTTTAGATTAAAGAATCCAGTTTTTATGTCAAATATAATATCAGAATTGTGGACTAACTTTTTGACATCAGAATCATTTATTCCACATGGACACTGCTATCTATGGCAAACGAATTTAGTTTGGTTACACATATTATCTGACGCATTCATTGCACTAGCTTATTACTCGATTCCAGCTACACTCTTCTACTTTGTCCGCAAGCGACAAGACTTGCCCTTTGATTGGATTTTTCTACTATTTAGTGGATTTATCGTAGCTTGTGGCACTACTCATTTAATGGAGATTTGGACACTTTGGCATCCAATCTATTGGGTGTCGGGGTTTCTCAAAGCAGTAACTGCCACAATATCTGTAATTACCGCGTTAAAGCTTGTACCTTTAGTTCCTCAAGCATTGGCACTTCCTAGCCCTACTCAATTAGAACAAGCAAATCAAGAACTTCAAACACAAATAAGCGAACGCTTATGGGTAGAAGAGGAACTGCGAAAATACCAGAATCATCTCGAAGAAATGGTTGCTGTTCGCACCAATGAAATTACTCAGACTAACGAGCAATTACAACAAGAAATTCTTGAACGTCAACGCATCTTAGAAATTCTCCGGCAAAGCGAAGAACGTTACCGTTACTTGGCTGAGGCAATTCCTCAACTTGTTTGGACAACTAAACCTAACGGTGAATGCGATTATTTTAATCAAAATTGGTGCGAATACACTGGGCTAACGTTAGAACAATCTTTGGGTTCTGGTTGGTTGGCTGCATTGCATCCAGATGATGTTCAAAGAGCTGATAAAGTGTGGTCTGATGCTGTCAAAAATAGCACTATATATAACAATGAGTATCGCTTTAAACGAGCTGCTGATGGCTCTTATCGTTGGCAGCTAGCGCGAGGTTTACCACTTAAAGATGAGCAAGGTTTTGTAGTCAAGTGGTTTGGAACCTGTACGGATATCCACGAACAAAAACAAATACTTGAAGAACGAGCGCACCTACTGGAATTAGAACAAGTAGCACGAGCGAAAGCAGAAACAGCCAATCGAATTAAAGATGAATTTTTAGCCGTCCTCTCTCACGAACTACGCACTCCACTCAACGCAATTCTCGGCTGGTCAAAGTTGTTGCAAACCCGCAGATTAGACCAAACAAAGACATCTGAAGCCCTAGCCACAATCGAGCGAAATGCTACCTTACAAGTTCAACTCATTGAGGACTTGCTGGATATTTCCAAAATTTTACAAGGCAAACTGACGCTAAATATCACGAAGATTAATCTCAAGTCCACGGTATTGTCGGCACTACAGACAATGCAGTTAGCAGCAGAAACAAAGTTGATTGAGGTAAATACAGTATTTGAACCAGGTGTGGGACAAATTATGGGCGACTCGACTCGTTTGCAGCAAGTCGTCTGGAATCTCGTTTCTAACGCAATCAAATTTACACCCAGAGGAGGAAAGGTAGAAGTGCGACTCCAGGAAACTGATGGCTATGCTCAAATAATTGTTAGCGATACGGGTAAGGGAATTAGCGCTGACTTTTTGCCATTTGTGTTTGATTACTTTCGCCAAGCAGATAGCACCTCTACGAGAAATTTTGGTGGATTAGGACTGGGATTAGCAATTGTGCGTAATATCATCGAAATGCATGGCGGCATCGTCAAAGCAGATAGCCACGGTGAGGGTAAAGGGGCAATATTTACTGTTAGCTTACCGCTTCTGCCAAATGAAAGTCCAAAGCTGACGGATGGACAAAATTATCCTGCATTTTTAGCTACTAACTCCTTACCTCTGCATGACATCAGGATTTTAGTTGTCGATGATGATACTGATTCACGAGATTTTGTTGCTTTTGTATTAGAGCAAGATGGGGCTTTTGTGATGACAGTATCTTCAGCAGAAGAAGCATTACAAGCCTTAGCAGAGTTCAAGCCAGATGTGTTGGTAAGCGATATTAGTATGCCCGATATGGATGGCTATATGTTAATACATGAAGTGAGAACTCGGATACCAGAACAAGGTGGACAAATTCCAGCAATTGCCTTGACTGCCTTTGCGAGAAACGATGACCACGAAAAAGCTCTAAAAGCTGGATTTCAGATGCATTTATCCAAACCTCTTAACCCAGAAAAATTAATTGCAGCGATTGTTAAATTGATGGAAACAAAAGTGTCAGCAATTACCTAAAAACGACTTTTTACTTTTAAGAAAGCACTATCTATAGTGGGGTAAGGGTTAAAGGGTAAAGGTATGAAATTTCCCCTTACTTTTTGACATGCACCCCAATATCTTGCAAAAGTAACTTTTGCAAGATGTCTATTGTGTACAAATAGCCATTTATATGAGATTACACTTGTATCAAGTTAGCTTAATCACTTATAATTCCAGCTATAACCTCGCCAAAGCTACGCTTTTGCTCTCCTAACAGCAAGTCAGGAAGGGCTAAGATAGGGTTTTTTGACGATCGCAATTAACCAAACTCGATATTAGATGTAAACCAAGCAGGTAAGGTAAGAAAAATGCTGAAAAACAAGAATCTACTGGTAGCAGCTATTATCTGCTTGTGTTTGAGTAATGGGAATACTGCCTTTGGTCAAAATGTTGGCGTTATTTTAGCAAAAATTCAAAATACTCAGTCCGCAGTTATTCGGAACAAAAACGCAGTTGCTAACTTCGAGCAAGGAAGCAATCTCTATAAACAGGGAGATTTAAAAGGAGCAGAGGCGGCTTTTCGGAAGGCAATTGAACTAGAACCCAATTTTGCACAAGCTTATATTGCCTTGGGAAATACTCTCGACGATCGCGGTAAACCACAAGAAGCGATCGCTCAATACAATAAAGCCATTAGTCTCGATCCTCAAGACTCTAGAGCATATTTTAATTTAGGTTTGACTTTAGCAAGACTGAATCAATTAGAACCTGCGATCGCCCAATACAAAAAAGCCATCAGCCTTGAACCCAAGTATGCTGAAGCTCACTATAACTTAGGAAACGCTTTCTACGCTCAAGGCAAGCTAAAAGAAGCAGTTACCGAATATACAGCAGCTATTCGCCTCAAACCAGACTATGCGCCGACTTACACCCGTTTAGGAAATGCTCTCTACGATCGAGGTGAGCTAGCAGAAGCAGTTACCCAGTATAAAAAATCTATTAGCTTCGATCCTAACTATGCAGACGCTCACTATTACTTAGGAAACGCCTTGTACGCTCAAGGAAAGCCAGCAGAAGCAATCGCCAACTATACCGAAGCCATTCGCCTCGCTCCGAAAAATCCAGCAGGTTATAATGCCTTGGGAAATACTCTATACGCTCAAGGCAAACTAGAAGAAGCGATCGCACATTACCAAAAAGCCATCAGCTTCGCTCCCAACTATGCAGACGCTCATTATAATTTAGCAAGTGCTTTTTACGCTCAAGGCAAGCTCACAGAAGCAATCGCTGGCTATACCGAAGCGATTCGTCTCGATCCCAAACACGCACAAGCTTACACAGGTTTGGGAAATGCGATGGACGATCGAGGTAAACCTCAAGAAGCGATTGCACATTACAAAAAAGCCATTAGCCTCGTCCCCAACGATGCATTCACTTACTATAATTTGGGAATCACTTTAGGAAGACAACAACAGTCAAAAGAAGCGATCGTTAATCTCAAAAAAGCCAGAGAATTATTCCAAGCTGAGAAAAACAAGGAGATGATTGAGCAAGTCGATCGGCTAATCGAAAAAATTAATACGCAAACGGATTGAATAAAGGGATTGGGGACTGGGGACTGGGGACTAGGAAAGAAGCAGGGAAGAAGAACTATTAACAAATGACAAATGACAAATGAAAGGGGTAAAGTCTACCTCGTAGGTGCTGGGCTTGGAGATGCAGCATACCTGACAGTAAAAGCTTACAATCTCTTAGCTACTGCTCAAGTATTAGTCTACGATGCTTTAGTAGATGCTCAATTATTGCAGTGCGTCCCAGATGATTGCCTGAAGTTAGACGTTGGTAAACGCGGTGGCAAACCCAGTACAAGCCAAGCCCAGATTAACAAGTTACTGGTAAAACACTGTCTGCAAGGAAAACAAGTTATACGGCTCAAATCAGGCGATCCTTTAATTTTTGGGCGTTGCACCTCCGAAATAGAAGCGTTGAAAGCATCCGGTTGTGACTTTGAATTAGTACCAGGAATTTCCTCAGCCCTTGCAGCACCTTTACTGGCAGGAATTCCCCTGACAGATCCGGTGTTAAGCCGCACTTTTGCAGTGCTTACAGCTCACGAACCAGAGGTTTTAGACTGGGAAGCACTGTCACGCTTAGAGACACTGGTAATTTTAATGGGAGGGCGACATCTACGAGAGATTGTAGATCGACTGGTGCAGCATGGGCGATCGCACATAACACCCATTGCCATCATCCGTTGGGCAGGAACTCCCGAACAACAAATTTGGACGGCGCAACTGGGCAATATTCTAGAACAAACCGCCGGATTATCCCTTTCTCCGGCGGTAATTGTGATTGGCGAAGTTGTTGGGCTACGCAAGTACTTACAACCTGAGAAAATAGATTGTCAGGTTTCTACTACAGGCAAAACTTTTAGCCCCCCTGCTATGTCAAGCAATTTCTCCCTATCTCCCCTTACTGGTAAAATGATCTTGGTAACACGCTCAATTGGGCAATCGAGTCAATTTAGCGATCGCCTCATTGCATCAGGTGCAACAGTCATCGAAATGCCTACCTTAGAAATCGGCCCCCCCTCCAGTTGGGAAGCTTTGGATAATGCGATCGCTCATTTATCTGACTTCGACTGGTTAATTCTTACTTCTACCAATTGCATAGACTACTTTTTTGAAAGGCTAACTACCCAAGGTAAAGATAGCCGTGCCTTAGCTGGCATTAAAATTGCCGTCGTTGGTGAGAAAACAGCCCAAAGTCTCAAACAACGCTCTCTGCAAGCAGATTTTATTCCCCCCAACTTTATTGCCGATTCTTTAGTGGAAAATTTCCCAGATCGATTAGATGGTAAAAAGGTGTTATTTCCCAGAGTTGAAAGCGGCGGCAGAGAAGTTTTAGTTAAGGAATTAACTCTCAAGGGAGCAAAGGTGATAGAAGTTGCGGCATATCAATCTTGTTGTCCTAGTAGTATTCCACCTGCGGCAAAGTTAGCTCTCCAAAACCGCAAGGTAGATGCAATCACCTTTGCCAGTTCTAAAACTGTACAATTTTTCTGTCAACTTACTAATAGTATATTTGCCAACAACTCCGATCCTAGCCAATTATTAGAGGGAGTTTGTATTGCCTCTATCGGCCCCCAAACCTCTAAAACTTGCCATGATTTATTCGGACGCGTGGATGTAGAAGCCGAAGAATACACTTTAGATGGTTTAACCCAAGCACTGATCGCATGGGCGACAAATTCTTAGATGAGGGAGCAGGGGAGAAATAAATTCAAAATTCAAAATTCAAAATTCAAAATTAAAACATTTTAGAACTTCTGCCTACTCTGCCTCTTGTGTCCCATGCCCAATGACAAATGACAAATGACAAAACGCATAATCGGCTTAACTGGTGGTATCGCCACAGGCAAAACCACTGTCACCAATTATTTGGCTAGCACTTATAACCTGCCGATTTTGGATGCAGATATTTATGCTAGAGAGGCAGTATCTTTAGGTTCGCCTATTTTGGGTGCGATCGCTCAACGTTATGGCGAACAAATTTTACTACCAGATGGCAGCCTCAACCGCCAAAAGCTAGGCGAAATTATCTTTAATCGTCAAGATGAACGCAAGTGGATAGACAATTTGATTCATCCTGATGTGCGCGATCGCTTTCTCAAAGCAATTGCTCAGTCTTCCTCACAAATACTGGTGTTAGTAGTGCCTCTATTATTTGAAGCTGGGATGACTGATTTGGTAACAGAAATCTGGGTAGTGCGTTGTTCTCAAGAGCAACAACTACAAAGATTGATACAACGAAACCATTTAAATACAGAACAAGCACGAGCCAGGATTAACAGCCAATTATCCATCGAAGAAAAAGTGGCTCATGCAGATGTCGTTTTAGATAACTCTTCTACCCTAGAAATACTACTGAAGCAGATAGATGTAGCTCTAGCTACGACAAGTAGTAACTAAATTATATTTTTATTAAAATATATACATATATGACATTTTCAAGACATAAAAAGCTTATTAATTAATACTAGATAGTTAAGCAAAAAACTTATATCTCACCAGATATTGTCCTACAGTTAGGTGATTTTACAGTTGAATATGCGATTAATAGTACTGTAAATTTAAAAGAATGACTTTTAAATAAATTATAAGTTCTATTTTTTAAATGTTTTTAAGTGCCTTCTCTTCAATCATAACAGGTATGAACTTAAGTTTTAGTTTTTTAAATAAATTAGCTTTGGTTATCTCGCCAGTAACAGAATTAAAACAAAAGAATAAAATCCATGATTACAGACAACAAGTTTGTGGAGGCGACTACATATTTGAGCGCTTCAATGAAGGAACAATCGGGTACATGACTGGAGTAGGGAAAAGCGTTAAAGCTTGCGATCGCATTATTTTACGAGAAGGTTGTGAATCTTATCAATATCAAGTTGAAGAAATTGATTATTACTCCGCTCCATCTGATATGTGGATAGCTTTACTCAAGCAAATACCGAATGACTAAATATTGTTAGCGAAAGCTTTAAATTGCGTGAGGGATTATTTGCACAATAGTACAGCTGTGAAAGAAGATGAGCGGCATTTGTGCGATGGGCTAGGCCCCGCCGTACGCGATCGCATTTCCAGAATCCTCCTTAAATTTAGCAGATGAGGCGATACTCACTAACAAATATCGCTTACTTAGAGCAATTAGCACCCAAATTCTTCTCTAAGCCTGCGCCTTAAATCTCCAGAGATAGGTAGCCAGTTAATTTCTTGGCAGATATTGTTACGAGTTTCCCCATTTTGTAAGCGTTGTCTATAGATGGCTATTAACAACGCCTCTAGACCAAACTTAGATAACATATCAGCTGCCAATCCTATTATTCCCAGCAGAACTATACCACCTATCATCCCTCCTGGCCCCAACATTGCTAAAGCTGCTGTAATAGCAGCAGCACCAGTAAGACCTGTAGTAGCCATCGTAATTATAAGTACAATTGCAGGCAAACCTATTCCAGCTGCTTTCCTTACAAATTCATCCATACTATATCCTCTAATAAATACTGATATAACAGACTCATTGGGTTTCAAGTTTAGTGTTCCCCGAAATTTGTACGGCTCAACATCAAATAACAATTGTTTTATAGCGCAGTGATTTGAGGTTGGTTATGGGGAAATATTATAACAGTACAATTTCTAGCAGTTATAACTGTAATTATTCACCAGTATGCTTGTATTCTTTATCCACAGTGTCAACACTCAGAATTCTAGATATGCTGACGTAATCATAAAAAAAATACACAACAAACTAGCAATTCCTGCAAAGTTTTACTCAAGTTTTTGGGGGAACTTATTCAACAATAAAAAACATCAAACTATTAGATGTATTGAGAAGGATTTTTCTAGATTTTGTGAACATCATAAAGAATATAAAGGTTCGTATGATGATATTTACAGATACAGAAAACGAAGAAATGAGATAATCAGTAATTTTTTAGGTGATTTTTTAATCTATCAAAATCCTGATCGCGGTAAAGCAATACGTAAAGCTATCGTTGAACAACTGAGTCAGTTCTTAAATGACCACTCAAATCAACAAGAAATTCATTTGATTGCTCATTCTCTAGGTAGTTTAATAGCCATAGATAAAGCTGTACATCTTGGTAGCATTGAGTGAAGTACCCGTCACCAAGGGAGCGAGGGCGATGTACGCAACCGTCACACAACCACTGACTTTTGAAGAATTTCTTGCCTGGGACGATGGTTCAGGCAGAGAGTTTGAGCTATTGGATGGGATTCCTGTGCCATTATCAGAACCAAATGCAAATCATGAGGATTTGATCGAGCGACTGTGTGCTTACTTAGAAAATCACTGCCAAGAAAATGACCTGCCTTACGTGTCGCGCCAGTCCAAGCAGGTTCGGCTCAAAACAGCACCAGGCGAAAAGGAAAAAAGCCGGAAAGCAGATATTGTCATATTTGCAAGAGTTGAATGGCAGAGGATGAAAACTAGCTCTAGTTCTGCTGCTGCATATATTCCACCACCCGGAGTCATTGAGGTCGTTAGCAACAACTGGAAGGACGACTATCTGACAAAACTTGCTGAATATGAGGACTTGGGCGTTTTTGAGTACATCATTGTGGACTATGCTGCTTTTGGTGGCATTCGGTTCATTGGCTCTCCCAAACAGCCAACCATTACAATCTACCAACTTGAAAATGGAGAGTATTTACCCCCAAAGGTGTTTCGAGGGCAGGATCGAATTGATTTTAGATTGTTTCCGAACATTCCCTTAACGGCTGAACAGATTTTTGCAATGAGTCGCTGATTAGCAACGAAGAAATTTATTTTAGTCGTCTTCTCGCCACAATCACCCAACGGTAATCAAATGTGACGTAGCTGGCTGCATTATTCTACACAAGTTGTAGATTGAGCGATCGCACCCCAAAAAATCCTTACATAATGAAATATACGACATTAGTCTATGCATTAATACTGATTAATAACACGAAAGACCGACTGACTTAAGGTAACAAAGACACTTTAAGAGCGATCGCTACGATCGCAGCATCAAGCTACTTAGTATAGAAAAATACTTATTGTCAGATTGAAAGTAAATTTTTTTATTTTACCTAAAAATCTAAGTAAACATACTAATACACTGTGAGATAAATTTGCTTACCTTTAACAAGGGACTTGAGTAGGGGAAATTCATTAATTGCCCTTACTTGTCTGCTTGCTTAATTGAGATGGTAGCTGGATTTGCGCCGCACTCTATTAGGCTGTGATTGGTTTATTATTCTCAGCTTAATTTCGGTCTGATCATGATCAAAAACATTACTCTAGATCCTCTAGTAACTGATATTCGGTGTGAAGAAATTTGTCAGATTTTGGGAGAAACTTACAACCAGGAACACTGGAACGATTGGCGCTGGCAAATGCGGCATCGGTTGACTAAGCTAGAACACTTTCAGAAGTTATTAAGGCTTAGTGCTACCGAAGAACAGGGACTTTTAATTGCACCAGAGAAGTTTGCTGTAGCCGTAACTCCATACTTTGCATCGCTACTCGATCCAGAAGATCCCCTTTGTCCACTACGGTTACAAGTGATACCACGGCAAGAAGAACTAATAGTTAGTCCAGCAGACATGGTAGATCCATGCGGTGAGGATGGCGACACTCCAGTACCAGGACTCGTACACCGCTACCCCGATCGGGTGTTGCTGCTTGCCCTAGACAGCTGCGCTGCTTATTGTCGTTACTGCACCCGTTCTCGTTTGGTGAGCCAAGGTGAGATGTACCCAGTAACGCGGCGGTTGGATGCGATCGCCGCTTACCTAGAGGAACACACCGAGATCCGTGATGTGCTAATTTCCGGTGGCGATCCTCTATTGATGGCTGATGAACCTTTAGACAATTTGCTGAGGCGGCTGCGTGCCATTAAGCATATTGAATTTATCCGCATTGGTTCCCGCGTGCCAAGTTTTTTACCGCAGCGAATTACACCAGAACTGGTTGCCTTGCTACGTAAACATCGTGTGTGGCTATCTTTGCACTTTTGTCATGTGCAGGAACTTACCCCAGAAGTCGCACAAGCTTGCGATCGCCTCGCTGATGGCGGCATTCCTCTAGGCAGTCAAACCGTGCTGTTAAAAGGTGTGAATGATTCTGAAAAAGCCCTGAAGAATCTGTTTCACGGTCTTCTGAAGCTGCGTGTGCGACCTTATTATCTTTATCAATGCGACCCTGTTGTTGGGACTGCACATCTGCGAACGAGCGTGCAAACTGGGCTTGATTTAATTTCTAAATTACGCGGTCATACTACTGGCTACGCTGTACCAACTTATGTAATTGATGCCCCTGGTGGCGGTGGCAAAGTCCCAATTCAAGCCGAAACTCTAGTTGCTTATGAGAATGGTACAGCTACAGTGCAAAATTGGGCAGGTAAGACGTACACCTATGTAGATCCAGTAAAGTAGGTTTAACCCTACATATAAGTTGCTTGCCATCATCAAAAAGGGTCAGTTGGAATAGGTTCTGTTGAGTTCTTGGCAAACCAAAAAACTAAGTAATTGCAGGAGATTAGTTGGAATGTTGATTGTTGGTAATACAAACCTAAAAGGTCGAGGTGTCTTCGCACAGAAGCACTTTTTGAAAGGAGAACTCATTGAGAGAGTGCCAGTTGTTGTTATACCCGCAGAACAGGTTGAATTCCTAGATCAAACAATTTTGGGCAACTATTACTACGATTGGGAAGATCAAGCTGCGGCGATCGCTCTAGGTTTATCTTCCTCGATCAACCATTCCTACAATCCCAATGTTTATTATGTGAAAAAATTCGCTGACCGAGAGTTGGATCTGATTGCCTACCGAGATATAGAAGTGGGAGAAGAAATTACTGCTAACTACAATGGTTCTCCTGATGATAAATCTCCTATATGGTTTGATGTTGTTGATGAGATATTTTCACTTAATTAAGGATTTAGTAATCGAAATTCTTTAATTAAGATATTTGATTTGTACGTTAAAGCGAACAGAGAAAGCTTTCTCACTGGGAATTATCGGGCTATGGGGTTATTCATTGGTCTGTGTTATGACCTGAAGGCAGATTACCTTCAGGCTGGTTTCAATGCCTCTGAGGTGATGGAGTTCGACGATGAAGAAACCATCATCGGGCTGGAAACTGCACTATTGCAGTTAGGTCATCAGGTTGAACGTGTCGGTAATGGTAGAAAACTTGCTCTGCGTTTGGCAAAAGGCGATCGCTGGGATCTGGTTTTCAATATTGCTGAGGGTTTAAAGGGTCGTTCTCGCGAAGCTCAAGTCCCGGCAATCTGCGAATTATTTGCTCAAGCTTACACCTTTTCCGATCCGCTTACCTGCGCCCTGACGTTAGACAAGGCACTAACTAAGAGAGTAGTGCGCGATCGCGGTTTGCCGACAGCTCCCTTTGAGGTCGCGAATACTACCGCAGAAGCAGCAGCTGTGTCGTTGCCAATGCCACTTTTCCTTAAGCCTATGGCGGAAGGCAGTTCTAAAGGGGTAACTGGGCGTTCTCTTGTTAAAGAACGCGAGGAGCTAGTCAATACTTATCAAGTGTTACACGAACTTTTTGGGCAACCAATACTCGTGGAAACCTTTCTTCCTGGTAGAGAAGTAACAGTAGGCATTATTGGCAACGGTAGCAACTCACGGGTAGTAGGTGTGATGGAAGTAATTTTTACAGGTCAAGTGGAAGCTTTCGCCTACACCACCCTCAATAAAGATGAGTATTTGGAACGGGTATCTTATCGTTTGCTCATAGATCCCGAACCACTGGCAGCACAGGCAAGGCAACTAGCGCTGGATGCTTACCATACTCTTGGTTGCCGTGATGCTGCCCGTGTGGATCTACGCTGCGATCCTAGTGGTGTGTTGCAGTTTATGGAGGTTAACCCATTGCCAGGGCTACATCATATCCGCTCAGACTTACCAATGATCGGACGTTTGGGTGGTATGACATATACAGAAATCATTGCTGAAATAGTCGAGTCTGCATGGCAAAGATATAAATGCTGAAAAATAGGCAGTGGGGCAGGCTGACAGGTGCAACAAACCTATATATGTCAGCGACTTCCCCCTCCCCTCTGCCTTTTTTATGCAATATGAAGTTGCTCAAACTAAACTACAGAGGGATGTTAGGTGATACGCTCATCTTATAGGGTGTTCAATAGTGTTACCTGACTGTGGAGAATATACTCATGAATTTATTATTTATGCAAACAGCAGCACCAGCTATAGATGCTGCCCCTCATTTTCCTGTTGCTTTTACCTTGGTGTATGTCGTTGGTTTTGTTGCTGCTGTCACCATTGGCTCAATAGCTTGGTACAACTCGAAACGCCCCGCAGGTTGGGAAAGCAAAGAACGTCCTGATTTTGTGCCTAAAGTTGATAAAGAAGAAACTCCGGGTGTGGGTGAACCTAAATAATAAGCAGTGATGAGTGCTGAGTTTAATAATCAAACTTACAGCAGTTTTCATTTATTTTGAACCACATTTTAGATTATTCAGAAGCCTTGTAGAGACGTAGCAGTGCTACATCTCTACATTTGCCTATTAACTCCGCAAAGAAGTTACATTCATATCGTCGTTCAATCTGCGAATCAAACGGGATAACTCACGAATGATATTCACTGCAATTTCGGGAGTTTCTTCGATCGCATCATATAGTTGCTCTTGCGTCAGTTCTAAAAATTCACAAGGTTCTAGAGTCGTGGCAGTGGCAGATCGAGGTTGAGTATCGAATACTGCCATCTCACCAAAATATTTTCCCTGTTCCACCTCTGCCAACTGTTTATTCCCAATGTGAACTTTAACTCGACCGGAGACGACAATATAGAGCGATCGCCCTTCTTCTCCCTGTCGAAAGATGGTGTAATTAGCTGGGAATGACAATTCGTTCATCACTGAAGTGAGCCGCACAATAAAATCATCCCGCAATTCCTTAAAAATCGGGACTCGCCGGACAAATAATAAACGGTCAACACTGGTTAGCATAATTACAAGTTAAAATTCAACATTACTGAACATCTCAAAACTGAAGTCAGAGGGCGATTAGTCATATTACCGATGTTGAATGCTAGCCGTCAAGGATATCCGAGCCTTTATCATCTGACAAGAGTTCTCTTCAATAAGAGCGATTGCATAGAAGTTTCTCAAACAATAGCTCAGTATTCAATACTACTCATTTTGTGCATTTTGAACTCAGAATTTAGTTTAGGGAAAAGGTTAAAGGCTATTTTCTTTCCGTTTTTCCCTCATGAGTGTCAATGGGTACAAAGCCCAAAACATTTAGTAATTTTGTCAATCACTTTTATTTATCATTTTAAAAAACAAGAGTATTTGCTCTTATTTGGCTGCAAGCCATAATATTGACTTCATGAGCTCCCAAGGTACCTTGCTGAGAAAAAATCACCAATTTGATTGGAGGCAATGCCTCTAAAAATTGGATCATTGGCTGATAAATAACGAATATCGCTCGGTTGTCGTTAGAAAAACAGTCACAAAATCTCTGAACCTGCCCTCAGATCGAGAAGCAGAGAAGATTAACACAAACAGCATTAGAATTACTGTGAGCAACAATTATGGCTTGGCTAATTAGTACATTATTGATTGGAATCTCTGTCGCTTTTGCAACTACCTTTGACGACAACTTATATTTGACAGCTTTTTTCGGTAAAGTCAATCGTAGCTTTCGTCCTAAGCATATTGTTCTCGGTGAATTCCTGGGATTTACTACCTTAGTATGTGCTAGTCTCCCTGGTTTCTTCGGGGGTCTGATTATTCCTAGCAGCTGGATTGGTTTACTAGGTTTACTTCCCGTCGCCATTGGTATCAGTAATCTCATCAGTCGAGAAGAACAAGAAGAGACAGTGCAAGCTGTGTCAGTTGACTTAACCTCTCCGGTAAAATCTGCACGCCAGAAGAAATCACTATTAGCAACCATCCGCGATCCTCAAACTTACCGTGTTTCTGCTGTCACCATTGCCAATGGAGGAAACAACATTGGAATTTATGTACCGTTGTTTGCCAGTAGCAATCTTCCAAGTTTGGGCGTAATTCTGTGTGTTTGTTATTGCGCTGTTGGGATGTGGTGTTTACTCTCTTACAACTTGACTCGTAATCCTCTGATGACTCCCGTTTTAACTCGCTATGGTCGCAAAATCTTCCCCTTTATCTTAATTTACTTGGGACTGTCTATCTTAATTAAAAGTGAAACATATCGTCTTTTACCTAGTCTGGCAATGCTTGGGAATTAGGTATGAAGCGATCGCTCCCCCTTGAGTGGACGCTCCACGCGATCGCAATTCTTGATGATGTAAGCAAACAAATCAGCGATCGGTTCCCATCCAAAAAGATTTTTTAATCACTTGAATTTATCAATATGAATAACAATAATATTTGCTCTTATCAATCAAGTTATCTAAAGTGAGAATAAAGCACATTATCGATGGCTCTTATAAAAGCAAGCCCACCAATAGGAATCAGATTATGAAGGAACTAATGAATCAATCCAACTCTAAAAAATTAACTCAGTGGCTCGTAAAAGCAGTGTTTCTGGTAGTTGTAGCGGGATTTACTCTGCTTATCCAGCCCAGCGCTAGAGCGCAAGCACTAACACCATCCATACCTACGGAATCTGAACTAGCTCCAGTTGAATCGCCAATAGAGCCTGTAACACCACCAGTAATATCTCCGCTTAAATTACCAATAGAGCCTGTAACACCACCAGTAATATCTCCAGTTGTGCCGCCAATAGTGTCAGTAGCAGATAACGTTAGACATTTATTACAAACCAATGAATGTGTCGGCTGTAACCTGGCTGGGGCAATGTTAAAGGACACAAACCTGCAAGCAGCAAATTTGGAAGGTGCTAACTTACAAAATGCAGACTTAGAAAGAGCTAACTTGCAGCAAACAAACTTACAAGGGGCTAACTTTCAAGGAGCAGATTTAGGCAAGGTAAACCTTTGGGGAGCAAACCTGGTGGGAGCAAACCTATTTGATGCAGACTTAGAGAAAGCCAATCTACTGGGAGCCAATCTGCAAACCGCTAACCTACAAAACGCAGACTTGGAAGATACAAATCTGACAAATGCAAACATTCAAGGAGCTAACCTGATGGGTGTTGATTTGGAAGATGCAATCAGACCAGAAGGATTCGCTATTCGGTAATTAAACTGAAGTTCTCCATACGAGTTGAATAAAAAATATCAAAAGCCTGATTCAGCAATGAATACAGGCTTTAATTAATAGGCAAGTTCGTAGTAAGGACTTTAGTCGTTAATTTTCTAAGCACTAAAGTGCTTACTACAAATTTTTCATTACTAACAGGACTTACGCAACTGGCATATTATTTTCAGTTCGTAGTATTCGCGCAGCGTCTCGTTCGCGTTAGCGTCTCCGAAAGAGAAGAGAGGGCTAAAGTCTTCAAAATAAGGGCTAGAGCCGCTTACTACAAACTACAAATCCGATTTTTTTGTGACACTTGCGTAAGTCCTAACTAACTTAGACATTGTAATAGTACAGTACCGCGTAAATAAACATACCATTGCAAATGGCGCAAGAGCTTGGAATACAATTATGCGTGACTTTTCACTTGTGCCTTGCGGTACTAAGATACTTTGCGACTTTTCAAACATCCTCTTAATGGCAAAATATTTTCAGTCATTTAATTCCAGCAATTCTTTTGTTTTCAAATCAGCCGCGACAGGTTGAGAACATGCAATCTGAGGAGAGATGGAGCAAATCGCCTCTGTGGTTGTTTCAAAACAATTTGATAACCCAATTGTATTTAACAATCCTGTACGTTCTAGTAGTTGTTGGACTTCGGGTTGTAAACCTGTGAGAATTAAGCGGCAATTGTGCCGTTCCAAGTCATGATAAATATCTTCTAAGGCTACTAACCCAGTTGTGTCCATATTTGGTACAAACCGCAACCGGAGAATTAAATACTTTACTTCCGGTTCATCGCGGAGGAAAGTAGCAAACCGTTCAGCAGCACCAAAAAATACGGGGCCATCTACCCGATAAACGGCAATTTCTTTACCTAATTCCAGAGGAGTACCAGGGGGAAATACTTCGGTTTCAGGTATTTTGGCTAGGCTCAATTCGCTCATGCGTTTGATGAACAAGGCTCCGGCTGCAATCAATCCCACTTCGACAGCGAGAACTAAGTCAAATAAGATTGTCACTAGCCAGGTGAGAATCATTACAGCAAAGTCTGAGTAGGTAGCACGCATCAATAAACCAATAGCTTCCCACTCAACCATTCGCAGGCTAACCACCATCAAAATCCCAGCAAGTGCCGCTAAAGGAATCTGTGCTGCTAGGGGTGCTAAAGTTAAAACGATGATGGCTAAAACAACACCGTGAATTACGCCAGATAGTCGGGTTTTGCCGCCAGAACGGACATTTACAGCAGTTCGAGCGATCGCACCTGTGGCAGGAATACCACCAAAAAATGGCACAATCATATTAGCCAAACCTTGACCAATTAATTCGCGATCGCTATTATGTTTCTCGCTGACAGTCATACCATCTGCCACTACCGCCGATAGCAACGATTCAATACTTCCCAGTGCAGCTAAAGCCAAAGCCGGGTTAATTAGTTCCCGAATCAGGCTAAAATCATTCCAGTGGGGAATACCTTGAGGCATCGGTAAAGATTGAGGAATCGTGCCAATTGTTGGTACATTCAGATGGAAAGCAGAAGCGATCGCAGTTGCTAACACTAGTCCCACTAAAGAACCTGGTATTGTCGTATTGATCCTTGGCCACAAAAGATTGGTGGCAATTACCACAACTGCCAAAGCAACTGCTGCCCAGTTGAAAGCTTCTACATGAGTTAGACTTTGCCAAAGTCCGGGTAAAAAATGTTCGCTACGTGGTAATTTTAAACCAAAGAAATTATTTAACTGACCACAAAAAATAATCACGGCAATACCATTAGTAAAACCTGCCGTTACCGGATAGGGAATAAATTTGACTAACTGTCCCAGTTTGGCAACCCCCAAGGCAATTTGGATAATCCCAGCCATCACCCCAGCAATCCAAACTTTCTCAAGGCCGTACTTGGCGACAATTCCCACCAAAACTACAGCCATCGCACCTGTTGGCCCTGTAATCTGTACTGAGGAACCACCAAAAATCGCGGCGACAATTCCCGCCACAATCGCGGTGTAAAGTCCCGCCTTTGGTTCCACACCACTAGCCACGGCAAAGGCTAAAGCTAAAGGCAATGCCACCACTGCTGCTGTTAGTCCTCCCGTGAAATCGCCACGCAGCCCACTAAACAAGCTACCCAGCCGCAAAAGCTGTGGTTCTTTGAGGATATTAGATGTTGCCATATCGTCATTTTTAACTCTTATACACAATTTGCTGAAGCACACACAAATGTTATTCCATCTTTTTAGTAGATTTCATCAGGGTTATTGAGAATTCCCTGATTGCGTATGGGTTTTGGTTCAAGTTCGCCTATTTGCTGATTAATAAAAGCGCAGGCTTGCTTGACATAATCGATAGAGTGTGTATGTGGTATGCGATCGCTACCTAAAGTCTCAGTTACAGAGATAAATTTCTGCTTTAATCCAAACAGAGGCGAATTTAAAGATTGGGATGCAAAGTATACAACCACGGTCGAGATCGTTACTTGAGAAAGCTATAATTTGCTTGGAGTAAAGGTGATGTATCCTTATGCTGACACTTGAGCAAATTGAATCCGCGATTCTTCAACTGCCACCCAACGAGTACGAAAAGCTTATTCAATGGTTTGCTGATTTAGACTATCAACGGTGGGATGAACAATTAGAGAAAGACATTGCTGATGGCAAACTGGAAGCTTTTGCACAAGAAGCGATCGCTGAGTTCAAGGCGGGGAACTGTCGAGCAATTTAATGCATTCGTTTTATCCAGGAATCGCTTTTATTACAATCACTGGCTTACCTATGAACTTCACAATAGAGATTGAACAAGAAGAGGATGGACGCTTTCTGGCTGAAGTGATTGGTTTTTCTGGTGTACTGGCTTACGGTCAGACACCAGAAGAAGCAGTTGCTAGAGTTCAAGCATTAGCTCTGCGTGTGTTAGCAGATAAGCTGGAACATGGAGAAGTAACTCCAGAGCTAGTCAGCGTTTCATTTGCCGCAGCATGAGTGAGTGGTCTAGCACAAAGGCAAAGCGTGTCCTAGCTGCTTTGCTGCGTATTGGTTGGGAGATTAAACGCCAATCAGGTTCGCATAAAATTATGACACGTCCTGACTGGGCTGATTTTGTGTTTGCCTTTCACGATGGTCAAGAGATTGGGCCTCGGATGTTAGCAAGAATTGCTAAAGTAACAGGTTTAACACCTGAAGATTTGTAATCAAAGTTCTAATTTTAGATAAATAAGCTAGGTTAATTTGAGTATTTCGGCTTTATGAAAAATTCATTCAGTATTTCAGTAAAAGTACAAATGTAAACATAAAAAATATTTTGTTAATTTGGTTCTAAATCTATTAACTGTAAGCGAAAAAATAATGGCTGAAAAGCGTAAAGAAGACGATATCAAAGAAGCTTCAGGATTCGCAGCAGGCGGAGCCGCAGCAGGTGCAGGAGTGGCAGCTGTGGTTGGTAACATGGGACTGGCAGGAGCATTCGGTGGTATTGCTATTGGGGCAGCCCCAGTCGTAGCTGCTGGTGCTGTAGTTGGACTAGCAGCTTATGGTTTGAAGAAGCTCTTAGACTAAAGAATACAGGAAAGAAATAAACAAATGCTAAACTCTGAAAACTCTAAGGCTATAGGCGCTATCGCAGCAGCTTCATCTGCTGCTGCTGGTCTAGGTTCAATTACAGTAGCTACAATTACTTCTACCGCTCCTGGAATTTTAGGTGTTTTGGGATTTACAACAACGACGGTTGTAGCATTGCCAGCAGCAGGAATTGTAGCTACAGCAGGACTTGCAGCTTATGGAGTAAAAAAGGTCTTTTTTGACTAAGCTGTAGATGGTAAAAATTTGTCAAATATTATAGATAGCCCTCCAGTAAGTTTACTGGAGGGTATTTGCTATTCTAAAAAAACTTTATCTCAACCGAGGAAGGATGAAAATGCATAGGCGCAACCCGCCGTAGGCATCACACTTTGCCTTGTTTTTTCTTAATTTGTTCCTCTTCAAAAACAAAAACCAGTGACACAAAACTCTAAAACAGGCGCAGCATTCATTGCAGGTGGAACCATAACAGGTGTTGGTGTTTCCGCAACTGTAGGCGGGATGGGTCTAGCAGGTGGTTTTGGCGCTGTCGGTATTGGTACAACTCCTGTAGTTGGTGCTGGCGCTGTAGCTGGTGCTGCTACTTATGGCGCTTTTAAAGCGATCGCAGAAGGAGATGCAGCTGCCTTCGCTACAATGGGAATTGGTGCAGTCGGCGGTGCTGGTGTTTATAGCATCGTCGGTGGTATGGGTTTAGTCGCACCGAAAGTAGGACTAGCATTTGGCATTGGTGCAGTACCGATGGCAGGAATCGGTGCAGTAGTGGGACTCGCCGCCTATGGTATTGCCAAACTGTTAGACGAATCAGGAATTAGCGAAACTCCAGCACAGCTTTTTGAGCGGATGGAAGAGAAAGTTTTGCAGATGGGATACTATTCCGAAGCAGTGATGGAATTAGATGCATTTTTATCTGGTGACGATCTCAACCAAAAATTTGCCGTTTTGGAAATGGAAGACGAGTTACAAGCGCTTAAAACTGAATTAAAGAAAAAATCAGAATTTGTTACTCCTAAACCTTCTACTCCCAATATTGAACCAGAAATAATTTCTCTAGAAACCCAGCTACCTGAAACTTGGAGATGTGTACGCACACTCAAGAGTCACTTAGCGGCAGTTAATGCGATCGCAATCAGTCCTGATGGTATTACCTTAGTTAGTGGCAGTGATGACAGACAAGTTAATTTGTGGAATTTGAAAACCGGAAAATGGCTGTATACGTTCTCTGGACAAGCCGAGGCAGTTTTATCTGTTGCTATCAGCCCTGATGGACAGCAGATTGCAAGTGGTAGTGTGGATCGCAAAATTAGCAGTTGGCAGATAGACACAAAAAAATTTCTCTATACATTCTTTTATTTAAATTCTCCCTACAGTCATAATGGCTTTGTTAACTCGGTAGCATATAGTCCTGATGGGGCAATTATTGTTAGTGGTAGCACTGATAAAACGATTAGAATTTGGGGACGCTACACGGGAACAGTAAAACGCACCTTGAATGGACACTCAGATGCAGTTTTGTCTGTCACCATCAGTCCCGATGGTAAAATCCTTGCAACTGGTAGTGCCGATAAAACTATTAGGCTTTGGGATACCAAAACTTGGGAACAACGCTATATTCTCACTGAACATTTGGGAGCGGTGAATACAGTTGTTATTAGTCATAACAGTCAAACTCTTATTAGTGGTAGCACAGACACCACAATTAAACTGTGGAATCTCCAAACTGGAGAATTACTTTCCACTTTGACTGGACACTCAACAGCGATTTTGTCTGTTGCCATTAGTCCTAATGGAAAAACCCTCGCCAGTGCCAGCCGAGACGGTACAATCAAACTTTGGAACCTCCACACTGGGGAATTACTACAAAATCTTTCTGGGTGTAATCCCGTTGCTTTTAGCCCTGATGGCAAGACACTGGTAAGTGGCGGTAATGGCGGAAGCATCAAGATTTGGAGTCAATTTCCTCTCAATGGATTATCTGGGGAATGGTGGGAAGTCTTGGGCGTAAATCAGAGCGATCGCCCCAATGTTGTTAAAATTGCCTACCGTCGATTAGCAAGATTGTATCATCCTGATGTTAATAGTTCTGCGATCGCAAAAGCCTCAATGCAAGCAATTAATCGAGCTTATAAAGAATTCCAGCGACAGGTAATATGAAGTTAGCAGTTTATCGATGCTAGTCAAAATATGAATAATATTTGAGGAAATAGTGTTATGTTTCAACATTTAGTAGAGTCGATAAATTTTGAAGAATTTGTCGAATGGAAACCGGAAAACGGCAGATATGAATTACATAAAGGAGTAATAGTTGAAATGCAGCCGACAGGGGAACATGAGTTAGTCAGAGCATTTCTGATTAGAGAACTCAATTTTGATATTCGCCGGTTTAACCTAGCTTATTCGATTCCGGCTCAAGCATTAATCAAATCTGTCGATAAAAAATCTGGTTATATTCCAGATGTGCTGGTATTTAATATCCCAAACTTAATTAATGAACCACTTTGGAAAAAATCATCAACAGTTACTCAAGCAGCATCAATTCCATTGGTAGTAGAAGTTGTGAGTACAAATTGGCGAGATGATTACTTTCTCAAATTCGCTGAATATGAGGAAATTGGAATTCCAGAATATTGGATTGTTGACTATGCTGCTCTTGGTGGAAAACGGTTTATCGGCAATCCTAAACAACCGACAATATCAGTTTATATATTAGTGGATGGCGAATACCAAGTAACTCAGTTTTGTGGTAATGAGCAAATTCAATCGCCAAGCTTAACAGAGCTGAATCTAACTGCCGAACAAGTGTTTAAGGCTGCTTCGGGAGAACAGTATTAACAATTCAAAATTCAAAATTCAAAATTCAACTCTTTTACTTACGATAAACATTGTACTAATACTTGTTACTTATATAATTGGATACATACTGCGTTCCTTGGAACAGTCTTTGACTCAGCACTCTTCGTTATCTTTGGATAGACTCCTATAAACGCCCCATGTCATCTGTCAGCAGGGTAAGATATTTAACCCTTGAGAAGTATTGACATATTAAAATTTTATAGCCTTCATCTTGCATATTCAGAAAAAACGTTATAAATTATTAGAGAATAGGGCAATAATCTGGCTTCTTAATGTCAAAAACTAATCCTGCTCAAGTAAATATACTGCAACCAGTTTAACTTCACACAACTCCTAAACAGCGCTGAAGATATGTTTTTGTTTGGTAAAGCAAAGATTCTGGACAGACAACGGAACAATAAATAATCTAAAAGTATATCTTATGTGACTGTTTTTAGGAATTATCTTACTAGTTGCGGTGGAAAATAACAACTATAATTCACCAAAATAGTAATAGATGGGAAGCAATTAACTAACAATAAATTTGTATAAATATCAGCAATTTTATTTCTTGTTAGTTGATTATTTTTTGCTCAACTATTTTTGCTATTAAAAGAATCGTTTTTGTTATGCTGAGAATAGCAAAAAGAATAAATGAAGACACATCTACCACAAATTCACAATCCTTATGGAGTTATTCTGGCAATGCACCTAAATGAATTGGAAACTACTGAGAATTTAAAAGAAGTGGAAGAAGCATGGCTAGCACTAGAAAAATCAATTCTCTATTATCAAGGTCGCCCTGTTGGCACAGTAGCGGCTTATGATGCTTCTGTAGAAGCGCTTAATTACGATCAGTGCTTTGTCCGAGATTTTGTTTCTTCAGCTCTAATTTTTCTGATTAAAGGTAGAACCGATATTGTTCGTAATTTCTTAGAAGAAACCTTAAAGTTACAGCCTAAAGAAAAGGCATTGGATGCCTATAAGCCAGGACGCGGATTAATACCAGCTAGCTTTAAAGTGGTATCAGACAATGGGCAAGAATATTTAGAAGCAGACTTTGGCGAACATGCGATCGCTAGAGTTACACCTGTAGATTCTTGCTTATGGTGGATTATTTTATTGCGCGCTTATATAGTCGCCACAGAAGATTTTTCTCTCGCCTATCAACCTGAATTCCAAAATGGAATCAGGTTAATTATGGAAATCTGCTTGGCAAATCGTTTTGATATGTACCCAACGCTGTTGGTTCCAGATGGCGCTTGTATGATTGACCGTCGTATGGGCATTTATGGGCATCCTTTAGAATTACAAGTCCTCTTTTACACGGCATTGCGTGCATCTCGCGAACTGCTAATTTGTCAAGGTAATTCTGATATTGTTGAAGCCATTGATAACCGTTTGCCTCTTTTATGCGCTCATATTCGCCAGCATTATTGGATAGATATTAATCGTCTGAATGCAATTTATCGCTTCAAAAGTGAAGAATATGGCAAGGCTGCTGTTAATCTGTTCAACATATATGTAGATTCCGTTCCCTATTATGAATTAGATAAGTGGCTACCAAAAAAAGGTGGTTATTTAGCAGGAAATGTTGGCCCCTCGCAGCTAGATACTCGCTTCTTTTCACTCGGAAACTTAATGGCAATCATTTCAGATTTAGCCACCGAAGAACAGTCACAAGCGATTATGACTCTCATTGAGGATCGATGGGATGATTTGGTGGGAGATATGCCAATGAAAATTTGTTTCCCAGCTTTGGAACATGAAGAATACAGAATTGTGACTGGATGTGACCCCAAAAATATACCTTGGTCGTATCATAATGCTGGTAGTTGGCCTGTTTTAATGTGGATGTTGGCGGCGGCGGCTGTGAAAACTAATAGAACAAATCTCGCACAAAAGGCGATTCAAACTGCCCAAGGACGCCTTAGTACAGATGAATGGCCAGAGTATTATGATGGAAAAAAAGGGCGACTGATTGGCAAACAAGCTAGAAAATATCAAACTTGGACAATCACTGGGTTCTTATTAGCAAAAGAACTCGTGGCAGACCCCACTTCTTTACCATTAATCAGCTTTGGAAAATTACCAGCAGAACAGGTTTCTAGAGCGTGTGAGTTAGAAATTGCCACTGTAGACCCATATATGCAATAATTCGTAATTTATAATTCGTAATTCGTCATTAAAAGACAGTTCTAGACAGAAATTTAGACCCGAATAAAAGTAAGACCACCTATAAACAAGGGGGAATTCAACTCGACAATTACGAATTACGAATTACGAATTAGTAAAGAGTTGGGAGTTAGAATACAAAAGCCTCCTGACTCCCGAATCGTGTTTTCATGACAAACGCCCGTCAATTAGCTTTTATCGCCCTGCGAGATGTTCATAAGGGGGCTTATGCTGATGTTGCCCTAGATAGAGTGCTGCAAAAAGTTAATTTGCCTGATTGCGATCGCCGCTTAGTGACAGAATTGGTTTATGGGAGCGTCAGAAGGCAACGCACCCTCGATACTCTCATCGATCAATTCGCCAAAAAGAAATCTCATCAACAACCACAAGACCTCCGCACTATCTTACATCTGGGCTTCTACCAGCTGCGTTATCAAGAGCGTATTCCCGCCTCAGCTGCTGTTAATACCACAGTCCAACTCGCTAAAGAAAACGGTTTTGCTGGACTGGCGGGTTTTGTTAACGGTTTATTACGACAATACATCCGCCTTGCAGAGAAGATAAAGGGCGATCCGTTACAACTTCCAGAATCACCAAATCTGGAAACCTCACTTCCATTCCTCTCCCCTACAAAGGGAGAGGCTTTGAATTCTCCCCCTTCCCTACAAGGGTTGGGGGCTGGGGGGTTAGGTTTCGCGCTAACTTTTCCAAATGATGTGAAAAATCAGGTGGAACGCTTGGGCATTTTACACAGCTTTCCTGATTGGATTGTTCAAGTTTGGTTAGAACAACTGGGTTTGACTGAGACAGAACAATTGTGTGAATGGATGAACCAATCACCAACCATTGACTTACGCATCAACCCACTTCGCACCTCCATTGAGGAAGTTGAGGCGGCTTTGCAATCTGCTGGTGTTTTGGTGAGACGGATTCCTCATTTACCCCAAGCTTTACGATTTATTGGTAATACTGGGTCAATTCAAAAACTACCGGGTTTTAAAGAAGGTTGGTGGACTGTACAAGATGCTAGCGCTCAATTGGTAGGTCATTTGCTCGACCCCCAACCAGGTGAGGTGGTAATTGATGCCTGTGCTGCACCAGGGGGGAAAACAACCCACATTGCGGAATTAATGGCAGATGACGGTAAAATTTGGGCTTGCGATCGCACTCCGTCTCGTCTTCGCAAACTCCAAGAAAATTCTCAACGGCTAAATTTACAATCTATTCAAATTTACACTGGCGACAGTCGCCACTTCAAGCAATTTCAAAATACCGCAGACCGTGTATTACTTGATGCTCCATGTTCTGGTTTGGGAACTATGCACCGTCATGCTGATGCGCGTTGGCGACAGACACCAGAATCCGTCCGAGAACTTTCGGTACTGCAACGAGAATTATTGACACATACCTCAACTTTTGTCAAACCTGGTGGTGTACTAGTTTATGCCACCTGTACATTGCATCCAGTTGAAAATGAACAAGTAGTTTCGGCGTTTTTAGCTGATTCACCTCAGTGGCAAATTGAGTCTCCTATTGGCGTTGAGTTACCTGATTCTACCGATAGTGCGCCTGAAGGTTGGTTTAAACTTTGGCCCCATCGACAGGATATGGATGGTTTTTTTATGGTGCGCTTAAGAAAAACCAATAATTCCGAGTGAATACTGTTTGGGATTGTACGATTTGGTGGAGGCCTGAATCTACCAGAGGAGGCAGCAATGGTTTCCCCTTCCAATGTGAAAAACTTAGTTAAAATCCTGATTGGAGCAGCCTGGATCGATGGCAGAATCCAGCCAGAAGAACGGCAATATCTCCGCGAAATAGCTCAAGCAAAAGGTTTAGCTAACGACCCAGAAATTAAGCCTTGGCTGTACGAATTAGTTCCTGTGCAGCCAAAAGAATGTTACGACTGGGTGCGGGAGTATCTAGGCGATCGCCCCAGTCTTGAAGATTGCGAAAATCTGATTGAAGCCATCAGTGGTTTAATTTATAGCGATGGTGAAGTTGCTGTCGAAGAAGCCAGACTCCTGACGCAATTGCAGGATATGGCGAAGCCGAATGAGTCAAATCAACCAGCTCACACTGCGCTTCTCAAACAAATTCAAAAGCTTTACCGCCGTTGGGTTGAAGTCCAAAACTAACATGGAACTATGAGTTGATCCCAGAGGAGGCGGTGAATTATCTCATATTATGTCCGCTTGATTGCTTATTAAACCCGAAGAACCCCACCCCCGCCAAAGTTATACTTTGTCTCCCCTCCCCGCTTGCAGGGAGGGGTTGGGGGTGGGGTGTAATGACTGTGGTTAGCATAACTAATTATGCGGACATGATATCACTGCCTTTTTGTGTCTCTTTGTCCCCATACCCCGCGATAAATCAAGACGCGATAAATCGCGTTTCTACATGAGGGTTTTGGGTTATCTGAACTGTGTTGGCTTAAATCCACGTTTTTGAAGATGCTACTTTTAGACATTCTTTAAGAAACTGTTGAGGAATTTCTTTACTTTCTCCCCAATGCTGATGAATATAAGAAGCATGAATATTTGCAGGTAAACCCCATCCTTCGCATCCCATATTTTCGTCACAATCGTAGCGAGAGGTTTCAAATAGGGGTTGAGTCGGAGTTAAGGTTAAATGGGAACGATGAAACTCATGTCCGTAAACAGTTGTATTTGCCTTAACTAACAAATTATCTTGCAAAGCGACAGCACGACGATAGCCCAAAGTTAAACGTCCACCCATCACAGCAGATGTTGGTAGCACTCCCGCCATCGACCAAGATTTACCTTCAAAATCGATAATTTGTTCGCACAAATACATCAACCCGCCGCATTCGGCGACTGTAGGCATTCCTTTAAGTATTGCCGTTTTCACTGCATGACGAACGCTGATATTTTCTGCGAGTTGCTGGGCAAAAACTTCCGGGAAACCACCGCCAAAATACATTCCCTGAATATCTTTTGGTATACCAGCATCTTCTAAGGGACTCCAGAAAACCAATTCTGCACCAAGCTGTTGCAGTAAATCGAGATTGTCCTGGTAGTAAAAATTAAAGGCGCGATCGCGGGCTACTGCAATCCTAACTGGGAATGAGGGAGATAAGGAGGATGAAGCAGAAAAAGAAAGGGGTTCTGATTTTAACAAAGGTAATAAACGTTGCCAATCGAAGCAACTATCTCCTAAATCGGCGAGGCGATCGATTAAAGCATTGAGTTCGGGAAGTTCGGCTGTGGGTACTAAACCCAAGTGGCGATCGGGAATTGTAATGTTATCTTGACGCCGCATGACGCCGAGAATGGGTAATTGTAAGGGTTCTAGGGAATCTTTCAAGAGAGAGAGATGGCGATCGCTCCCGACGCGATTTAATATTACCCCAGCTATTTTAATTCGGGGATCAAAAGATCGATAGCCGTGAGCGATCGCAGCTACAGAACCAGATAAACGGCTGCAATCAATCACCAATATCACAGGCAAATCTAAAAGCCGTGCAATGTGTGCCGTACTTGCAAAATCAGTAATTTGTCCTTTGTCATTTGTCCTTTGTCCTTCGTTATTTGCAAATGACAAATGACTAGTGACTAATGACGAAATCCCATCAAACAACCCCATCACCCCTTCCACGAGGGCATATTCACTCAGTTGGCTATGACGGGCAAAACATTGCTGAACGTAGGCTTCAGAAGTCAATACTGGGTCTAAATTGCGACAAGCACGACCAGTTACGTGTTGATGAAACATCGGATCGATGTAGTCTGGCCCTACCTTAAAAGATTGCACCAAGCGATCGCGACGGCGTAAAGATGCTAAAAGGGTGAGCGTGACTGTTGTCTTACCCACCCCACTACGTTCCCCGGCAATGACTAAAGCCATAAATGAAACAAATTAGGTTTTTATGCAGCAACTATTTTGATTATTGGCTGTGCGTCCATCGTTGCTTTATGCAAAAGCAGATGTACCAGTTTATCAAACCAATTAACTCAAACTTATACCAATTAGAAACCAGAAAACTACCCAATTAGGGGAGTTAGGTTAAAAACGTCTGTTTAATAATACAGTTGGAGATTAGCCGAGATCGGATAACAATCAGCTACCAAAAGAGGAACGTTTTATGATAATAGTGCATCATCTTAACAACTCGCGATCGCAGCGGGTGCTGTGGCTGCTTGAAGAATTAGGTATCGAATACGAGATCGAGTTCTATGAACGCGATGCTAAAACGATGATGGCACCGGAATCGCTGCGCCAAGTTCATCCTCTCGGAAAGTCACCAGTAATCACAGATGCAGACTTGGCGATCGCTGAGTCGGGTGCAATTATCGAATACCTAGTCGATCGCTATGGTAATGGTCGGTTAGTCCCAGCATCCGGTACGCCGGAGCATCTGCGCTACAAGTATTGGCTGCATTACGCCGAAGGTTCGGCAATGCCACTGTTGGTAATGCGGCTGGTATTGAACAATTTCGGGGCAGGCGACAGCAGCGTGGTTAGCGGATTCGTCGCGCCCCAAATCAAACTTCACTTTGACTACATAGAAGACGAACTCCGTAAAAATACGTGGTTTGTAGGCAATGAATTTACCGCCGCCGATATCCAAATGAGCTTTCCCCTAGAAGTGGTGGCTGCACTCCCCGAAGAAGTCGAGAACCGACCAAAGCTGAAAGAATTTGTCGAGCGCATTCATGAACGACCTGCTTACAAACGCGCCCTGGAGCGTGGAGGTAAATACGAGGTATCTTTTCAATAGACTTCTTGCATGAATCGATGAGCTTTCACCCCAAATCCCTCTCCCAAGCAAGGCTACAGTGTACACAAAAGTCTTCTAAAGCTGTCCCACGTCTTGATCTGCTATGTTAATGCATTGACTTGTTATGTTAATACATCGACTTGTTATGCCAATACATCGACTTGTTATGCCAATACATTGACTTGTTATGCCAATACATCGACCTGTTATGTTAATACATCGACTTGTTATGTTAATGCATCGACCTGCTATGCCAATGCATCGACCTGCTATGCCAATGCATTGACCTGTTATGTTAATGCATCGACCTGCTACGCCAATGCATTGACCTGTTATGTTAATGCATCGACCTGCAAAGATTAGCCCACCCTAAGTTACACCTGACTTTTCACATTATGTGGAAAAGCTAACGATTGACCTAACCCCCTAACCCCCTTCCCTCGCAGGGAAGGGGGAAAATTCAAAGTCTCTCTCCTAAAAGGAAGAGAAAAATAGAAGAGAGGTTTTCCAGATACCGTGAAAAGTCAGAAATTACACAGCAACTCTAAAAGACTAATGTGTACAGCGTAGCCCAAGCTTAGGAGAAGGTTGGGACAATACGGTTCGATTAAGATTTTTTGATGAAAATTATTGCTCGCCAAAGACGCGATACGCCGTCAAGACAAAAGATTGATTATTGTAGAGACATGATGAATCCCGTCTCTTGCTTTAACCGAACAGTATTGATTTAACACCAAGGAAAATATGGCGGTTCTCGCGTGGATGCAATATACTCTGACCTCACTTCCATTCCTCTCCTAAAAGGAGAGAGGCTTTGAATCTTACTCCCCAACGCTAGTAGGGAAGGGGCTGGGGGTTAGGTCTGTATTGGACTCAACCGAGAAGCGCTATAGAAAAACCCTCCAGATTATTGAAATATCCAAAAATCTGAAGAGTTTGTGTTTGATTTTCGCAATTTTGGTAAATTTTATTGTTTCCAAGCGCAACTAACTATTTGTTTCCAATTTGAAAATATTCGCAGTCACTCCCAGACTTTCTTCAAAAAGTGACTCGCGACCCCAGCGTTGTACCTGCTGACTCAGCAATGCTTCCGCCTTTTGTTCTGAAAGTGAAGTCACTTGCTGAAACAAACCAGCAGATTGAGCGCCGCCGTGGGTTTCCATCCGCATACAACCACCAGTTTCCGAGCAAATTACTGTACCACAGTCTGCCTGCGGATTGGTCGAACTGAGGCGCAAAGCAATCAAGTCGCCAGCAATTTCACCCACATCAGCCAGGGGAACACCCGCTAATTCGGTTTCTACTTGGCGTTGGTCTTGGGCAATAAAGTTAATCCGAGTGATTTCATAATCTCCGGTTTCCTTTTGATAGGAAACTGGCTGCCATGCGAGACGACTTGCCAACCAACCCAAAAACAGCAGTGCTTGTGCGGGGTTGCCTTTTTCGTAATCAATAGTTACTCGGTCAACTTCCCGAAGGGCAGCCCGACGATGAGGCGAGTCGTAAGCTTCAGCTGCCAATTCTTGCCAAGCTGAGAGGCGACGCCAGTTAAGGTCAGCTAGGGGAACACCACTTTCTACCAATTCTTGGAGACGAAGTAAGTCACTTTCTGGCTCGTTAAAGCGGCAAGAATCCACAATCACATTATTGCAGACGGCTGCCAGCCGCTTGAATAGAGTGTTGTTGGGGTGTGGTGTTGCTTTCCACCAGAGAAACTTCGGTAAGCCGCCAATCAACAATGCTGGAATCATCCCCCCTACACGTTCCAAGGCAGCAGCAGTACCACTGATAGTGATGTATTCGCAGCAAATTAGTGTGCTTGATGATTGCTTCTGGATGGGGCAATAGGCAGAAACTTGAGCTTTGACCCCTTCATCTTCGCCAGTAATCGGAAATAGCGCGATGATGCGGCAGGGGTTGCGGAGGGCGATTTCATCAGCAATTCTGGGGCTTGGGGCATTTAAGCTGGGAAGATCGATAGAACCATTATCTCCGGCAGCACCGTTTCCTTGACGTTTAATGAATTCTTCTCTCAAGATAGCCAGGGTTTCAGGGGTTGCTGTTCCCGTATCTGGCAGTCGATATTTTGTCTGTACTTGCCGCAAGGCAGCTACCATCTGAGGCCCTAAAATCCCATCAAGCGGGCCGTTGTAAAATCCCAAAGTAGCCAAAAGATACTGGGTTTCTTCGGGTTCGTAAACCACTAAGGTAAATGTCGTGGCGCGGGTGGCAGCAGGAAGCCCACCGTCCTCGCCAGTAATGCCATAACTTTGCCAAATTTGATGAAGTTCCGCTTCTATTTCGTTAAGCGAAATATCTTTTGGCGTCTGAAGTGAAAAAATTGTAGAAGCTTGGGGAGCCATAGTAGTTTTGAGTTGTCAGCTTTGTTTGGTGAATCAGTTAGGAGTTAGAAGTTAGGAGTTAAAAGTTGGGAGTTAGGAGTTAGGAGTTAGAATAACTGAAATTATTAACTCAAAAACTCATAATTTATTACTCCTAACTATTAACTCATCACTCCTAACTTTTTACAGTCTGCGCCAGCGACGGCCATCTTGGTTAATTAAGAATTCTGCTTCTGTTGGTTCCCAAGTACCAGCTTCATACTGGGGAATAGTATTGGCGTCGGCGGGTGCATCCCAAACGGAAAGGGCTGGCGTTACTACCTGCCAAGCTGCTTCTACTTCATCGGCGCGGGTGAATAATGTTTGATCGCCCATCATACAATCAAGGAATAAGCGATCGTAGGCATCAGATGTGGCTTGGATGCCAAAGGAACCATAACTAAAGTCCATATCAACGGAACGGGTACGGAATTCTGCCCCTGGCATTTTCACATCAAAACGCAGGGAAATACCTTCATTCGGCTGAATCCGCATCGTCAAAATATTGGCGTTTGCCTGTTGGGCGGCTGATTGGAACATCCGAGACGGAACTTCGCGGAAGTGAATGGCAATCTCACTGACTTTTTTCGGCATCCGCTTCCCGGTACGCAAGTAGAAAGGAACACCTTTCCAGCGCCAGTTATCTACCACAAACTTCATGGCGACGTAGGTCGGTGTGGTGGAATTGGGATTAACGCCTGGTTCTGTCCGATACCCTGGCACTGCTTGACCTTTCATCCAGCCAGCACTATATTGACCGCGGACTGCTGACCGCGACAGATTCTGAACATCAGCTAAACGAGTAGCTTGGAGTACCTTCACTTTTTCTGTGCGGATGCTGTCGGCATCCATTGCGTTGGGCGCTTCCATCGCTGTTAGGCAGTAAAGTTGCATGAGGTGATTTTGCAACATATCCCGCAATGCGCCGGCGCTTTCATAATAACCAGCCCGATCTTCCACTCCCACGGTTTCTGCTACGGTAATTTGTACGTGGTCAACAAATTGACGATTCCACAACGGCTCAAAAATCGCATTGGCAAAGCGAAACACCAGCAAATTTTGAACTGTTTCTTTACCCAAGTAGTGGTCAATCCGGTATACTTGGTTTTCTTTGCAATATTTCTGTACCACTTGGTTAAGACTTTGGGCAGAAGCCAAATCCCGACCAAAGGGTTTTTCAATTACTAGACGATGTTTGTAGGGATCTTCTAGCATCCCGGCGGTTCCTAGCTGCTTAATCGCTTCGGGAAAGAATGAGGGGGCAACTGAGAGGTAGAACATTCGATTACCTCGTGTGCCCCGTTTTTCGTCTAATTCACTCAATAAGTTTTTCAGTTTTTGGTAGCCTTCGGGGTTGTCTATATCCCCAGGGCTGTAGAACAGACCTTGAGAGAAATCTTGCCAGAGTTCCCCTAAATCAACATCCGCATGTGCTTCTTCCATGCCTTTTTGCATTTGTTCGCGGAAGTACTCATGGCTCCATTCTCTACGTGCTACACCGACAATGGTAGTTTCTGGTGGAATACGCCGTTCTCGCCGCAATTTGTAAAGTGCTGGCACTAGTTTGCGCCAAGTGAGATCGCCAGAAGCGCCAAAAATGACTATAATCTGGGGTTCGGACATCCGTTGTTGTTGCAGACCAACGCGCAAGGGATTTTCTAGCAGACTAACCATAACAATTTTGGATTTTGGGTTTTGGATTTTGAGATTGGGCATTGGGTATGGGGCATGGGGCATTGGGCATGGGGCATGGGGCATTGGGCATGGGTTATTCTCCTTGTCCCCTTGTCCTCCTTGTCCCCTTGTCCTCCTTGTCCCCTTGCCCCCAATACCCAGTCCCTACACTGGTGACAATACCTTGATCTTGTCTTCTAAAGAGTTCATCAAGGACTGGAAGGGCTGGATAAACTTGTCAATACCATCGACTAACAGTTCATCCATGACGTTATCGAGATCGATGTTGATGTCGGGATCTTTGAGGTTTTCGATCAGCGTGTAAGCTTTATCTACATCTGTTTCTAAGCGATCGCCTACGTTACAATGATCGGCACAAGCTTTAATGGTCGCTGGTGGTACGGTGTTGACGGTATCATGGCCGATCAACTCTTCGATATACATCACATCTCTGTAGTTGGGGTCTTTGGTGCTGGTGCTAGCCCAAAGTAGCCGTTGTTGTGTAGCCCCTTTTGCTGCCAAATCTTGCCAACGCTCGCTTCTAATGATTTTCTTGTATTCTTGATACGCAATCTTCGCGTTAGCGATCGCTACTTTTCCTTTAACAGCTCTTAGCTTTGCTTCCACGGAAATATCATCAACGCCTTTTTTCAACTTAGCATCAATCTTGCCGTCAATGTTGCTATCGATCCGGCTGAGGAAGAAGCTAGCGACTGAAGCAATTTTACTGATGTCCTTACCTTCAGCCACCCGTTTTTCTAAGCCCCGAATATAAGCCATTGCTGTGTTTACATAGCTTTCTACAGAAAACAGCAGCGTAATATTAACATTCATTCCTTCGGATATTACCTGTTCTACTGCTGGCAAACCAGGTTCTGTACCAGGAATTTTAATCATCAGATTTTCCCGACCAATTTCTTGGAAATAGCGTCGGGCTTCGCTTATGGTTGCTTCAGTATCATGGGCAATGGTTGGCGGTACTTCAATACTCACATAACCATCTAGTCCATTCGAGGCTTCATAAACAGGGCGTAAAATATCACAGGCATTACGGATATCTGCAAAAACTAGGGATTCGTAAATTTTGTCTATGGGTAAGTTAGCCCGAACTCCGGCTTCGATATCGGCATCATAAATAACGTTACCAGCGATCGCTTTTTCAAAGATAGCTGGGTTAGAAGTAATCCCAGATATACCTTGATTTTCAACCATGTCTTTGAGTTCACCTGATTGAATAATGTCACGGGTCAAATTATCCATCCAGATACTTTGACCGTATTGGTTAATTTCTAGTAGATGATTGGTAGTCATAGCTAGTTTATTTCACTCCTGTATAGTGATGTTTCTAAGTGAAGTTGGCAAAACGCATCGATACTTACTTTTGAATTGTGGCGTTGCTAATCACTTATCGCATCGGCCAGCTGAGATAATCTTTAATTGATCTTCAAAAAGCGCTACATTGCATCCCTGATCCTAAATCACCATGATTAACTTTTAATTAATGCCAGATGAGAGTACAGCACAGAGGAAATAAGTTACTCTTATAAAACGTCTAAAATCCTTACGTAACAGTAATTACGAATTACGAATTACGAATTATCTTCTAGTGTCCGTTTTGAATAAAAGACTCCACCTTTGCTACATCCTCTCTGCTACCAATAATTAAAGGTGTGCGCTGATGCAGTTTTTTTGGCACCACATCCAAGATATTTACTAGTCCTGTAGTAGCACGACCGCCTGCTTGCTCAATCAAAAAGGCGAGAGGAGCCGTTTCATAAAGCAAGCGTAATTTTCCTTCTGGATTTTGAATTGTGCCTGGGTAGAGAAACACGCCGCCTTGAACCAAAATTCTATGGATGTCGCTCACCATTGCGCCGCTATAACGAGCGCTGTAGCCTTCTGTGCGATGAACGTAGCGAATGTATTCCCGAATTGATTCTTCCCACTGCCAAAAGTTACCCTCGTTCACGCTGTAAACAGACCCGTGGTTAGGAATGCGAATATTTTCTTCTGTGAGAATAAACTCTCCTAAGCTGGGATCGAGAACAAAGGAATGAACCCCCTTACCTATAGTATAAACCAGCATCGTGCATGGCCCATACAGGATGTATCCGGCAGCGAGTTGCTTACGTCCGTTGGCGAGTAGGTCAGTTGCCTTACCATCGCTATCAGTTCCTTCTTGTTGGCGAATGGCGAAAATGGAACCTAAGCTGAGATTATTATCAGTGTTGGATGAGCCATCAATTGGGTCATACAGCAGGGTATAGCGGCCAATGGGGCAGTTTTCGGGAATATAGTAAGGATTTTCCATTTCCTCAGAAGCGAGGCGACAGACTAAGCCACTTTGCTTAAACACTGAGATAAATACATCATTGGCATAAACATCCATCTTTTTGACGGATTCGCCTTGGACATTAACTTCCCCAGTAAATCCCAGAACGCCTTCCATTAAACCGGCGCGACTCATACGACGAGCCACCAGTTTTCCGGCCAGGGCGATGCGATTCATCAGCGCACTCAAATCCTGTGCATCTGGCGAAAAACTCTGAAGTTGTTGGAGGACGTGACGGGATAAGGTTGTACAGTCACGGTCTAAAGCTCTGTCTGTAGCATCGTAGGCAGATAAGTCTAAAGATTCTGGCGCTTTAGCCATTTTTATGTTCTCCGCAGCAACTAGCTGTTAATTGGGTTTTAGTCATCTATAGCAACTTATAGTTGCTGCTTCTATCTTAGAAAGGTAATTTGATAACTTAGATGCGACTTTAGATAAACTAAAGAAATGAATCTTCAGTGACTCCTGTACCTAGATCCTAGCTACTTCGACTTAACATGAATTTCTCAAGCGGGCGGGTATGCCTATGCTTACTATCAACAAATTCAGGAAGCAGGAGGCAGGAGGTAGGAGGCAGAAGGCAGGAGGCAGGAGGCAGGAGGTAGAAGGCAGAAGGGAACCCACGTTTTTAAACGTGGAATTGAAGTAAGGATGCCTTGTGTCGAGATGCATGGCAGGAGACACAATTTTTTTATACTAGTGGGCAATAATCCATAACTAAAGTTTTCGTTAGTACTTCTTTCCTTCTGCCTTCTGCCTTTCTTTGTAAAATCCACACATTTGCGGCAGGGACTATAGCTTTACTCTGAAACATTAATACAAAACTAGTATCAGATTTGCCCAAAGCAAGCAATCTGCCTAGTTAACTAAGTACAGCTTTGCTTAAAAGCGTAGCGTTTTTAGTTTTTAATGCAAGCCAACGCATTAACAAGGCGGCCACCGCATTAACAATACAAGCCCATGCATTAACAAGGCGGCCACCGCATTAACAATACAAGCCAATGCATTAACAAGGCGGCCACCGCATTAACAATGCAAGCCGACGCATTAACATTGTCGTGGATTGCCAATTTAATTCGGTACGAATTAATGAAATGCTGTACTAAGATACTTTTGGTTGCTGCCATAGGATGAGTTTCAATTCAGAGCAGTAGTAAGCCTCATCACTGATTTGGTGTTCGTGGTCAGCTATCCAATCATAAATTTGTGTTGCTTTTGCTAATGCCACTTTTTCTGAACGATAAAGCTGAGGAGTAGGACAGTAGGCTTGGCCATTGATGTGTATAGCTGCAATCTGCCAATAATCGCTCTCTGGTACAACTTCTAAAAACCCGTTACTGTAAGGCTGGATTATTCCTATGTTCATCTACAACCATCAAACTTTCTAACATTGGCCACAACAAAGCCGATACCAGCCAATTCTTTTGAGTCAAAGCTGGAATCATCGAAGAGGCAGAGGGGAAGGGGCTTTTAGCTGGGGGAGCAGGCCAACACTCTGCGCAAAGCCAAGCAGAGCATGGGTACGTTCGCGTTGGCGTTCGCGCAGCAGCCCCGCCCATAAGAGGGCGCTCATCTGGGGAGGGGTACAAGCTTTGTCTCAGCTTCTCCCCCTTGCTCCCCGCTCCCTACTCCCCTGCTTCTTTCGATCGGGGAATGCAGTCGCAACCCCTGCTAATGATTTTGGATTCGTAGTCAATGTAAATCTGAATTATTGGTCACTTTTTTGGCTTGATTCCCTTATTGGCAGGAATAATGGCACAAGGGACTGGTCGGCGCGGCTACATCGCGATTGCCCAAACTCAGAGTGCGGCTGGATAGATGATAATCTGTAGAGCGAACCAGCAATTCGCAGTACTCACTCAAAATAACCGCACAAAAGGACTAAATTTATTATGTCCCGTTTACTAACAGCATTCCGGCAGCGATTCTTACGGAGTATTGCAAAAGCAATACTTTTAACTTTGATTAGTAGTTTAATACTTCCTGGGGCTACTTGGGCTGCTTCTAGCTTGGGAGTTGAGAATGGTCATCTTAGTTCTTGTCCGGCTTCAGACAACTGTGTTGTTAGTCAAAACCCAGATGAAAAACACGCCATCGACCCGATTCCTTATCATGTAGACCGCAATGCAGCTAGAGAAATCTTACTAAAAGTTATCAGTGTTGTTCCGCGTACAGAAATTGTAGAACAAACAGATAATTACATCCACGCTCTTTCTAAAAGCCGTATCTTCAAATTTGTTGATGATGTAGAATTTTATTTACCTCCTAATGAGTCAGTAATTCATCTGCGATCGGCATCTCGTGTGGGAGAGTCCGATCTTGGTGTCAACCGCAGACGAGCCGAACAAATTCGTCTGGCTCTACGCGATTTAAACATTTGATTTTGTCGCTACTTATTCTCATTTAACTGAGAGAAGTGCGATCGCAATACCATTTAAAATTTATACTTAATGGAGAAATGTCAGACTATCTGCAATGATTGTGCTTTCCACACCTTAGTAGAAGAAGGGATAACGTGCATTCATCCTGACGAATTTGGGGTTAATTGTTCTACCGTTATTTTCTGCAATTCATTTGAGCCAGCACTCATCATTGACAGTCCTTGCGTGACATACGGGAACGATGAAGAATAACGTCAATTGCGTAGGCACAGCAAGTCAAAGTAATTCGTAATTAATAATGACGCTCCTGCGTCGCTAACGCTGCGCTAACGTAATTCGTAATTACACCCCATACCGCATGTTGGGGTTTGAATAATGAATAACTTTTTTTATTTTCCATTAATAAATTAAGCGGCTTGTATCCTCAATTTATTAATTACGAATTACGAATTACGAATTACGAATTATTTGGTCAGCCCTGAGCATTTCAACTTACGTCGTTATTTAATAAGTTATAGTAATATAAAAGGTCTTGGGCGATTAGCACAGGGGTAGCGCACATCCTTCACACGGATGGGGTCACTGGTTCAAATCCAGTATCGCCCACTTATATAGAGCGACAAACGCAAAAATCTGAGAATTTCTATTATCTAATCATCTTCTCTAAAGCGATTTGCAAATCTTTTGTCAAATCGCTCACAGCTTGTCTAGACGCTTGGCGATCGCCCTGACAATTTTTGAAGCGTTCTGTAACTGAAATTGGCTCTCCCACAGTGATTTGTGCCTGTCGCAAACCTAACCGAGGTCGCCCCGGAAGTGTTGTATCCTGAATTCGAGAAAGCATATCGAATACAAGCAAAGCTGTTTCTGCAAACCGTTCCGCCGTCGGTTGTTCCTGAATATAAGTAGCTGTGACTGCAACAAAACTTTCCACTATCCGCATATGCCGCATTCGCAAGTCAGCTTCTTCTGCAATCCAGTCTGCCAAACCGCGTTTGAAGGGTGCTAAAGCATTGATATCTGGCAAATCGTCTCGGTAAATGTAACTCCAGCCAGCCTCTTCTAAGCGGCGACAACGGTCAATAAAATTACCCTGCGCTTGAACTCCAAAATATTGTTCGCTAACTTGTAATGCCTTATCTAGTAGGCGATGGAGTCGGGCAATTAATACCTGATTAACACTCTTCGATTCATCAGTTGAGATGGTTTTGGGGATATCTTGATGATAGAAGCGACGATAAAACTCTTCCATCTCGGTAATTAGATATTCAGCCAACCTACAGAGGCGTTGATGGTAAATCTCTTCGCGATTACCCGAATCAATTTCCAAAACTTTCAAGCCACCATCAGCTTCTAACTTACTCAACAACCAATCGAGTTTAGACCAAGGTGGCTCAACGTAACTATATTGGATAGCGATCGGCACAACAATTACAGTCTCAGAACGGTTAGCTTTTTCTAAGTCTTCTACACACCAGAACCCCATTTGAGCAACACCAGGTTCTAAGGGGCTAACAATGCCACTATGACCATTAGTACCGCCTTCCGGCGCTACTGCGATCGGTAGTGCGCCATTAGCAAACAACTCTCGTGCATTTTGGATAGCTTGCCGATCTAGTCGCCTACCACGCCGAACCGGCACACCCCCCAGCAGAGAGAACAGCCAACCTAGCCACTTTCCAGCCCAAACTGTCATACCTCGGTCATAAAGAAAATAGCTGTGAACCAGGGATTTTAATGTAATACCTTTTTGACGAGCAACTTGTGGCACAATCCGAGAAAGCAAATACAGCATACAGAGGGGATCTTCCACCTCTGGGTGGCGAAATGCCAACAAAAAGCGAATTTTTCCAGCCTGAAATTGTTGATAGAGTTCAGCTAATACTTCAACATTCGTGGCTTCAATCTTGACAATCCCAGCTGGTAGCCAAGGGCGAGTGCGAAACCGTAGTGCGATCGGCAGTAACCACCGAACAATCTGGAGTACCAGCGGATTCAACCGTTGGGGAATAAATTTCAATGGTGGTTGAGTAGACTGAATCGATCTAGGCAAGTCGCTCTCCAGATTATATTTCTAGCGATTGTACAACGTGGGGTCTTGGTTTTGCGTAAACCCTGAGCTTTTCGCGGTCAAGCTTTTTAATCACTACCTTTCGCTCTTTTGGTTACTCAACACTCCTAAACTTTTCAACGATAGACCCTAACTATCGAATCAAAAATTAGTTTGGATGTTTAGGAAAATTTTGGAATAAATAGCCAAATACAGCTAAATTTAACACAAAAACTAATGTTTTAATCGGAGAGATTCCCCGAATCAATTCATAAATCTCTGGTGGAATACTGATACCGACAAGTCCCAATACTAAGACATGTGCCCAACGCTTTTCGTACCATAAACCAATGGCTTCAATAGTGGTAACAATAGCATATATTCCGGTTCCGATGCCGCTAAATGCTAGAGTTCTAGGATTTAAGTTAACAACTTTCATTAAAAGCCAATCAATAATTGTCGATTTACCTTCTAAAACATAATTTTCTGAAAACGCCTCTAGAGTTTGATAATTTTTTAATGTTAATAATAAAGCGATCGAAGTAACCATAAGCAGCAAGGCGGCAAATGTTTTGTAGAGAACAATTGCCACTAACCCCAATGGACGCTTTTCCAAATAACCCCCTAAGTATAGATAAGTCAAATTTTGAACGTCAAAATTACCTGAGTGCTGTCAAGTCAGAGTTCACCTCCTTATCCAGAGATTCTTCTAACTAAGTACGGCTTTGAATCGGTGCAATGAATGCAATACTATAATTTCCTCTCCCCGAACCCCCTGCTTAACAAGGAAAAATAATCCCATTTTTTGAAAATGAATCGGGTTTTAATTGATTTTAATGTGCGTAGACTAGCAAAAATAGCAGGCATCACACATTTCAATCAAAAATTTTCAATGGAGGTTAGCGGACTCGAACCGCTGACATCCTGCTTGCAAAGCAGGCGCTCTACCAACTGAGCTAAACCCCCATACTAAAATAGTAGATAACTTTGATTACCGTTGTTATTGTAACTTATATCGTTCTATTACCAAAGGAATGAAGCCAGAAAATATCCAAGTTGTCGCCACACTGTATAAATTTGTTAAGCTGCCAGATTTTGCCGAGAAACGAGATTCTCTGCTGTCTTACTGCCAAACGCAAGGTGTCAAGGGCACTATTTTGCTGGCACTTGAAGGGATTAACGGGACAATTGCTGGTTCGCGTCAGGCGATTGACTCAGTTCTCTGGTTTTTGCGTTCTGACCCCCGTCTAGCAGACTTAGAATCCAAAGAGTCCTATACCGAAACCCCACCTTTTGAGCGGATGAAGGTGCGGTTGAAGCAAGAAATTGTTACTTTGGGGTTGCCAGAAATTGACCCAACTGAGCAAGTTGGCATCTATGTCAATCCCCAAGAATGGAATGATTTAATTTCCAATCCAGAAGTAACGGTAATTGACACCCGCAATGATTATGAGGTGAATATCGGTACTTTCCAAGGGGCAGAAAATCCCCAAACTGAATCATTCCGCGAATTTCCCGATTATGTGCGCCACCATCTCGACCCAACTAAACACAAAAAGGTTGCTCTCTTTTGCACAGGCGGCATTCGCTGTGAAAAAGCTTCATCTTTCATGCTTGCACAAGGCTTTGCAGAAGTCTATCATCTCAAGGGCGGCATTCTGAAGTATTTGCAAGAAGTTCCAGCACAAAAAAGTTTATGGGAAGGAGAATGTTTTGTTTTTGATGAGCGGGTAGCCGTTAGTCATGGATTGGAGAAAGGAAGTTATGAGTTGTGCCTCTGTTGTGGGCATCCGATTTCAGAAGAAGATAAAGTGTCTCCCAAATATGAGCAAGGTATCTCCTGTCCCTATTGTTTTGATAGCCTCACCGAGGAGAAAAGAGCGCGTCAGCAAGAAAAATGGCGCTACTATCAAACCCAAGTTGGCAACAAAAATCAGGATGTGAGTTGAAGAATAATTTATAACTCATGATTCAGAATTTAAGGGCAAAATTACTGTAAATTTAGTACCAACTCCAACTTCACTTGTGACACTGATTTGACCCTGATGAGCATCAACGCATCTTTTAACAATTACTAACCCCAATCCAGTACCCTGAATTGATTTGACATTTGAGGCTCGGTAGAATGATTCAAACAGTCGAGCTTGGTCTGATTCGGGAATACCCATACCCCGATCTTGAATGTAAAAAGTTGCTACTTTCTCAATGGGATCGCATATTAAATCAAACTGAATCTTGCCACCTTGGGGAGAATATTTAACCGCATTTGAGAGAAGATTTGCAAATAGGTAATGTAAGAGTCCTTCATCCATGACAGCTGACGTATTCTCACTATGACAGGTAAAAGCAATTTCACACATACTGCTTTTAACCATCAAAAAATCTTCGATTAACTCTTGACAAAATTGCTCTAAGTTAAGAGGAGCAGGGTTGAATATGAGTTTTTCTGCTTCTGCTCGACCCATAAACAGCACTTCTTCCATGAGTTTTTCCATAGATTGGACAGCGCCTTGAATTCGCTTTAAATAGATGCCTCTTTTTGTATCTGTCAAATTTGCTCCTTGCATTTCCATGAGTTCTACTGCGGTTTGAACAACAGTTAGGGGATTACGGAACTCATGAGATACAGTAGAGATAAATAGGGATTTGAGACGGTTAAGTTCTTGCTCCTTCTCTAATGCTTGCTCTAGCAATTTTGTTTGCCGTCGTTCGCTAAGATCCCAAAAAACAACTACTACACCATTTATCTGGTCAGTTCCTCGCTTCAGTGGTGAAGCACTATCGCCAATGGGAATTCTTTTGCCATTTTTTGTAATCAGAGATGTGAATTCCCCTAAATAAACAGCCTGTTGCTCGCGCAGCACTTTTGTCACAGGGTTTTCTAATGTTGTCTCTGTCACTTCATCGACAATATGAAAAATTTTTGCTGCTTCATTTCCTAAAGCATCTTTTTGCTCCCACCCAGTCAGTGCTTCAGCTGCGGGATTCATGAATGTCATCTTTCCCTGCTCATTAGTAGCGATTACAGCATCACTCATTGAGTTTAAAAGAGTTGCTAACTGATCTCGATTTTCCCGCAGTTCGCGTTCTAATCGGTGTTTTAACAAACCAATCTCGATCGCAATTTTTAAATCTTTTGTAGTAAATGGTTTAACGATGTATCCAAAAGGTTGGGTAATTTTGGCTCTTTCTAAGGTATGGTCGTCGCCATAAGCGGTTAAATAAATTATAGGTACATCTAACTGCTCGCGAATCTGAGTGGCAGTAGCAATACCGTCCATATCACCTTTAAGAATAATATCCATTAATACTAGTTCTGGTTGAGTTTCCGATGCCTTGGCAATGGCAACTTTTCCAGATGAAGCTGTACCCGTAACAATGTATCCTAGCTGATTGAGTTGACTAGCAATAGTTCTAGCCACAATCACTTCATCTTCAACGACTAAAATCCTAGCTCGATCCATTTGATATTGATGAATGCAAAGTTAACTGCGTAAATTTTATGTTGAATACTGTTCCGCGATCGCGTTCTAGAGTAATATCGCCTTCTAGTTGTTCTGTAACCAAGTCATGTACTAACGACAGACCCAAAGAATCAGTATTTCTCCAATCTAAATTATCTGGTAAACCAATCCCATTATCTCGGATAGTCATCTCGATGCTATTGTCAATATTGTGTAAAGCGATACTAATTGTGCCTACTTGTTGATTGGGAAAAGCGTGTTTGAGGGCATTGGAGATTAATTCGTTAATCACCAATCCACAGGCGATCGCTTGATCGACATTCAAGCTTACTGAATCTATATCAGTTTCTAGAGAAATTTTACCAGGGCATATTTGATAGGAAATTAGTAAGCTAGCTGCTAAATTATTGATATAGTCAGCAACATCAATTTGTCCGATATTAGCGGAAGTATATAAATTTTTGTGAATTAGAGATATTGACTCAATTCGATTTTGACTCTCTCGAAGAACTTTGATTATTTCCGGGTCTTTGAGTGTTTGAGACTGAAGTTGTAATAAACTGGAGACAATTTGCAAATTGTTTTTAACTCGATGATGAACTTCTTTTAAAAGAACTTCTTTTTCAGCTAAGGCTGTTTTTAACTTTATTTGAGCTTTTTGTCTTTGAACAAGTTCCGTTTGAGCTTGCGCTAAGATGCTGGATTGTTGAATTGCGATCGCTAATTGCACTGTTACTCGATCGAGCAAATCTAATTGATTTTCTTCCCACTCCCGAAAACCAGAGCATTGGTGAGCAATCAGTAAACCCCAAATGTGAGAGCCAGGGTTTTGAGAGCTTACTTCTAGTAAAATCGGCACAACTAAATTTGCTTTCACCTCAAACTGTTCTAACAGGCGAATATGGCAATCAGTTAGTCCAGCTTCATAAATATTAGCGATCGCTCGTTTGCGTCCCTGATAATATTCCACTCCTGCACCTGTTTGAAAACACGTATCAGGAATCTCCACACCTAAAGAAACCGTCCATCCAGGTTCCACTGATTCTGCCATAATTGTGCCGATCATCTCTGAGTTAAATTGATAAACTACTACTCGATCAACCCCAAGTAAATCTCGCACTTCTTGAACTGTTGCATTCAAAATATCTTGAAGATTCAATGATTGACGAATCCGTTGAGCAACAGTTCGCATCAATTGCTCCCGCTCGGCTTGGGCTTTTAGAGCTAGTTCAGTTTGCTTACGTTCTGTGATATCTTGCCCAATACCAATAATTTGACCATTTGAAAGGTAAACATTAGTCCAAGAGGTATCCAGTAAACGACCATCGCGCACCTGAGTTTTAAAGTCACCCCAAATACGTTGTGCAGACTGAATAAAATTAATTACATCCTGTCGATATTCAGAATTAGGATATAGCACTTCTAAGACATCACGAGTTTGGAAATCTTGAAATTTCCAACCGAGAATATTTTCCCATTCTTGGTTCACCCACTGGAGTTTACCATTGGCATTGACCAGGGCAATCATCAATGGTATGTTCTCAAAAATTATCCGCAAAAACTCATTTTGTTCTTGGAGTTTCGTTTCGGCGTTTTTGCGGTCATTAATATCATTAAATACTGTTAAAATGGCTGACTCATTGTTAAAAACTAAATATTGTAAAGAAGCGATCGCCCAAAAACGAGTTCCATCTGCTTTTTTTAATTGCAGTTCATAATTATGAATAAACCCTTGTTGATTAAGAACTTTTAACAGTGCTTCTAAATCTGTCAAATTATGATATAAATCTACAATTTTTTTGCGATTAACTAAATACTCTGGAGAAAACTGAAATGTATGAAGAGACTCTGTATTAGCGTATAAAATCAACCCATCAGACACACGCGAAATAATGAATGGAACAGGAATAGCTTCAGAAATAACTCGAAATCTAGCTTCACTTTGTTGAAGAGTTCTTTCTATTTGTTTGTGTTCTGTGATGTCTCGTATATGAACTAAACGAGCCTTATAATTGCCATAGTCTATTGTCTGTGTGAAAATTTCAACATCAATAATCTGTCCGTCTTTTCGCTGATGTCGCCATCGTCCAGTAAAGTCCAAGCTAGAATGCTTTTGTCGTAAATATTCAAGTAAGAGAGGCACATCTTCTGAAGGGCGAACGTCAGTTATTCGCATTTGCAAGAACTCTTCTCGTGAGTAGCCGTAGTGAACAACAGCAGCTTCATTTACATCTAAGAATTGCAGATTATTCTGGTTATATACCCACATAGGATTGGGATTTTTAGAGAAAAGGAAATTAAAACTCCTTTGGCTTTCATTTTCAGAAAATAGCATTAGTGGTTTTGTGATAAAAGTTTTTATTATGTACTAAAATTTAATTATTTTAAATCTAAAATAATTATTAATTTTTTTGCAAAATTTGTTTTTTACGATCCAATCTTCTACTGATTCAGAATTTCATGTATAAGCTCTTTGATATTTAGGGATAAAAAATTGGTCTGTACTCAAAGAGACTTCTTACAGAGATACATGTCGGTTCAATATTTATGCAAATCTCCAGTGTAAAATATGTCTGATAGTTTACACTAAGAAAATATCACTTGCACAGCTAGGGGGAAGATAAAATAGCCTGAAATGCCTACATATTAAATAATGTGGCAATTTATGATAAAACAACAAAAAGACTTAATTATCAATAAGCCTTCTTTAATGATAAATTTGCCTGAATTCTACGAAAGACACCTGAAACAGGACTTGGACTTGTTTAATACTAAAAATCCTAATTTATTACAATCGATAAAAACTATCAACATAGAAGCATTTACTACGGCTTTACCATAGCAATACTTTATGAAAGTAGATGAAAGAAAATTCAACAGTTTTGATCTTTAAATTATATAAATGTTGAAGAGATATGGTTTCCTATAGTAAAAAATTGGCTGGCTAGAAATATATTTTTCTTTAACTCAAGTCATTTATGTAGTAATTGACCGAACTAATAATTGATGTCTATTCCCATATATATATTTTAAATTGTTAGGAAAAGTGGGTTAAAGCAACTTGTAATTCTTATACATTAAAACAAAAAGCGCCCTCCGTTACCAGAGGGCGCTTTCTTATTTAGCTAAACTTCAGAATTAACCGTTGATAGCAGGAGC
>NZ_JAVRCD010000055.1:0-56042 GCF_034530895.1 Nostoc sp. DedQUE08 | reverse complement strand
GCTCAGGGAACGTTTTGCTCAGGGAACGTTTTGCTCAGGGAACGTTTTGCTCAGGGAACGTTTTGCTCAGGGAACGTTTTGCTCAGGGAACGTTTTGCTCAGGGAACGTTTTGCTCAGGGAACGTTTTGCTCAGGAAACTCAAAGCTGCCTGAGCGAAGTCGAAGGCAGCACTCTCTGCGATGGCATTGGTAATAAAACCAATTAGAATGTTCCCTTCGACTCCGCTCAGGGAACACTAAAGCGATCGCGCAAATCAACTTATGGCTTATATCTACATTCTTGAATGTGCTGATGGTAGTTACTATACGGGTAGTACAACGGATCTTGAGCGGCGGCTGTGGCAACATCAACAAGGTGAGGGCGCAAACCACACGGCAAAACGGTTGCCTGTGAAACTAGTTTTTTGTGAGTATTATCAGTGCGTAGTGGATGCTTTTGAGCGTGAGAAACAGGTGCAAGGTTGGAGTCGAAAAAAGAAGCAAGCTCTGATTTCAGGAGATACAAATTTGTTGCATAAGTTAGCCGAATGTCAAAATGAAACTCATTACAGTAGGTTGGTTGGCTTCGGTAGTGATGGCTTTGACCCTTCGACACAAAACGCTCCCTGAGCAAAATCGAACGCTCCCTGAGCGAAGTCGAAGGGAGCGACTGAATCTTGTAGCAGCTTCCGCTTTGCTTGCAGCAACTTCCGCTTTCACGTTTCCGTGTTTCGCGCAAGCTGTAGCAACTTCCGCTTTCACGTTTCCGCGTTTCGCGCAAGCTGTAGCAGCTTCCGCTTTCACGTTTCCGTGTTTTGCGCAAGCTGTAGCAGCTTCCGCTTTCACGTTTCCGTGTTTTGCGCAAGCTGTAGCAGCTTCCGCTTTCACGTTATATCAATTCGTAATTACAAATTGGTATAAAGCAAATAAATTTTAGGCTTTTTTAGAAAAATCAACAATTCCACGTATGACAACCTTTTCAACAATTGCCCACTATAGAGTTATGAGAAATTGAGAAAATGAGTATTAATTATGGGAAGGCGAAAACGCAATTCACGTACTCTTGGCAAAGCTGAACTACGTCTAGCAAGCGTTAAATCTATTAGTCAAACTCTCGATGTCGGAGAGGGGTTAACAGTCAAAGATTATAATGAGAAAATCGAAAGGGTGCGGCAATCTCTAGAAGCATACAATACCACTCTCTCTACTATCGATGTCTTACTAACCCAGCTCGTCGAAAACGAACAAGAATTAGCAGACTATTCTGAGAAAATTTTGCGTGGTATTGCTTATAAATATGGTAATAATAGCCACGAATATCAGATGGCTGGAGGTACTCGGAAAAGCGAGCGCAAGCGTGCTGTGCGTCAAAGCGTGGTTTTGCCGACGTAAGTAGGCACGATTAAACGCGATCGCATACATCATCAACCAAAATTACTGATTTGGCTTTGTCTGAGGTGCGATCGCCATTGGATTATTCTTGGATCTTTTCTGGACTAAAAGTTCTTCTCGACTAAACTTTTTGAATACTCCACAATAGTCTCAATCAATTCAAAATTCAATAAGCCTCCCACGTAAAAGGTCTTGCGTTGACCTTGCAGGGCTTCTAAGCGATCGTAAAATCCCGCTTGCATGGCCTCTGAAGTAACGTGAGGAAAGTAAGGCCACTTATCGTAGGTGTAGTAATCATCATCTACCTGCACTCCCAAATTCTCTAATGTCTTTTGAATCCCTTGGAGAACATCTGCTTTAGTGATTTTTCCCTCACGATCTAAGCGAGTGTAAAAGGCAATCAGGTCATTGTCAGCAAACTGTTGAGCGATAAACCAGGGATTCCCCACTGCATTTAAGGGAATGACATTAGTTACTGGGGTTGGCATTTCCAGATCGGGAATTAGATAAGTAATCAAACTGTAGGGATTGAGAATTATCTGCTCAAATAGGTCTTTTTCTGCTGGCGACAAATCGAGAAAAGTGTTGAGGACATTCAACGTCAACGGACAAGCTAAAACCAGATAGTCAAATTCTAAAACTTCTTCATGGGTAACAATCTTGTCAAGAATTTGCTCTTGCTCGGTGAACCGCACCCGTGTAATTGCCCCACGCTTGATTTCCTTGATGTCAATATTCAAGCGCACATTTATTCCCCAAGCAACACGCTCCCAGAAGCGTTGGAAACCATCAATAAACCGTTTAGGCCAACCGCAGCGTATATCTGCACCGTAAGTAACTAAAGTCCCAAAGGTTTCTAGGGTCATGTATTTTAAAGCATAGACGGTGGGGATTTCGTTTAAATAGCCATAGCCCATCGCGGTAATCGGAATTTCAAACAGAGTTGCTAGACATGACAAATCTTTCTGTGCTAACCACTGGGAAAAAGGTTGAGTCAGTTCGGGATGTTGACTGATACCGGCAAACCCAGGAACGGAAATAATTGGCTCTAAGCAAAGACGCTCCCAGCAAAAGCGCCCAACGGCTGCTAAAAACGTTACTCGATCGGTTCCCTCGGTAACGGCATTCATAATTGAGGTGTAGGCAGGTTGTCCCGGTTGAGATTTAAAAGGGTTGTAGACTTGCCCTGGGCCTTCACTGTAAAGTTGAGCGCCGACTTCTTCAGCGATTTTTAGGACTTCTTTGTAGGCAGGGGTGAGATAATTTGCTCCCAAATCAAAGGAACGGGAATTGTAGGTAATAGAATAACACAATCCCCCTACCCGTCCAGCTTTTTCTAAGACAAGTACGTTGCGGTAGCCTTGCTTTTTCAAAAAGTAAGCTGTAGATAATCCGGCTGCTCCCGCCCCAACAATACAAATTCGTGCATCTTTAGAAATTTTAGCCATACACTGTTGATTTTTTAGTAGTAATGTGCCCTGATGAGAATTTTGCGATCGCAATGTCTTCTACTGAAAATGCGGATAAACTGCTTCTGTGAATAATTGCCGAATGGCTGGCTGCTTAAGTAACGATTCATAATCCTGTCGCACGGGGATATCGTAACTAGCAGTGCGAGGTGCGATCGCAGATAACCAAGTAGTATGCATTGTGAAGCCAAAATCCAGTTGGGGATGGCTCAATTTGCATATAGGGCCAGCCTCTAATCGATCGGCTTGGAAGATCCAAATTTCGTTGTTATTTCCCCCAAATACCGTACAAACGATATAGCCATCTGTAGAACTGCCATTGCTGTTCAATCTCGGTACAAACTGGGGCGAACTGATGAAATAACCGGGGGGCGCATCATAAAAATCTGCTACCTCCATTTTGATTGTATCTACCCGAAACAAAGAAGAAGGGCGATTGTGGAATGCTTCTTGTCGTTCCAGTAATTCTTTTAGTGGGACAGCCCGATAGGGATAGTCTTCGTACAAGTTGTAAATAAACTCAGTCAGCAGTTCTGGCCAAAAACCGAGAGATTGCCAATAAATATTATCAATTCGCTGAGGAGGCAATCCAGAGTCTAGCTTTTCTTGACAAGCATAGAACCCTATACCCCAATGACGGCGGGTATCGTAAATTACTTTGGCATCTTGAATCTGACCTGTTTCGCCATTTATTTGATAGCGACCCAGACGACCCACATCCATTTGCCCATTAGATAACATTCCTCCCAACCACAGAGGCGCAGATTTGGGAGCATCGAATTTTGAGATATCATACTTGCGAACCCATTCCGCGATATCTGTGGCGCAGAGATGGGCTGTATGCATTGTGATTTGACCGTCAGGGTTTTCGTAATCGGTCAAAAAATGTACTGTTTCTAAAGGAATTACGGCTGGGCGGACTACCACAGTAGTCACATCTGCTTTCAGGTCAGCCCGACGCACGATGTAAATGGGGGAATTGGGTTGCTGCGATCGCGTCAGCAATCGTCGCAGTAGGCGTTCAGTTTCCAAACTATCGGGAACTGGGTTATTGAGGATTTGTTCTGGGCCAATCTTCAAGGAGGTGTCCATTAGCACCACGTAATCTTTGGTAACTGCCAACTGATGGATGCTTTGTTCAATTCGCACCGGGGAACCATCCGGCAGTATCAACTCCCACTGCTGGAGTTTACCGACACCATCCCATCGCATCAGATGAACAAAATCTGGCATAGCAGTTCCCAACAATTTCTCAATCCAGCCAATCAATAGTTGCGAGAAACTTTGAGAAAACTTCGAGAACATTCCCAAGGGAATCTGCAAAGGATTGTTCTCTAAAAGTTTAGCGATCGCACTTAGCAATTGCTGTAGTTCCTGGGGCAGTTGTTCGAGGTCATAAATGAAACGCGCACTTTCAAGAAAATTACTCAGCGATCGCCCATAGTTAACTAAGAAAACTTCGTTGGTATAACCATCAAAGGCTGGGTGAGACGTACTCAACACAGGCGGGAAAGGATAGGGCAAAGGTAGAAACGATTTCCACTCAGTATTACCTCCCACTGGGGTAACAACTTCTAAGCTATTGGTATCAATTTCGTAGGGACGACCAGCGTCATAAGTAATCATTAATCGCTCTTGGCTGTCTTTAGCCGTATTAAAGGCGAGAAAGGCAATATCCACCTCATCTCGCAAGCCCAAGGAAGGGGAGAAGCGCAACAACCCGCGATCGCGAAATTGATGAGAGCGATAGGCAAGATTGTTAAAAGTTGCCCGATCTGCATAGTAGCAAGGTGTACGTGCCAGTTTCGTTTTGACAGTCACCTGTCCGCCTTCCCAGTCAAAGCGGTAAATCATCCCATCACCGTTAAAAATGTGGGTTGCATTTGGATTGGGTAAGCCCCCAGAGGCAACACTACCTACAGGCGCAATAATAAACGTATGTCCTGATAAATCTGCCGGTACATCTCCATAGATGACATTCATCGGTAAATTCGATATTTCCTGACGGCTGGCAGTCATTGCTGCCTCTGGAAATCGGGGTTCGGGAATTTTAGGACTCATTAATTGATACCCTGGTATTGCACTCTAATTTGGTGTTTTGCCTCAGGTATAACACTAGGTTTTAATTTAAAAGTTGAGTTTTTGCTCTCAAATGTCCAAACATCAGCTTTTTCAGGATTTTTGAATCCAACTATGAAGAGTGCTGAGTTGAAAAACCGCCTACAAGGGGCTACCGTGTATACACAAGTCTGAAATAGCTGATAAATAACGGTTTTACCCCACCCTAACCCTCCCCTTGCAAAGGGGAGGGAACTAGATTTCCAGTCTCCCCCCTTTACAAGGGGGGATTAAGGGGGGTAATTCTTAATTTAATCAGCACTCAGTATAGTAAATACCTTAAAATTTAACTGCGTCAGTAAAAATTGATGCTATTTCTTTTCCTGGCTGACAGCGCTCAAGATACATCTGCGCTACTTGATCCCACGGGTTTTGCTGCAAGCAATCTTGAAAATATTTGGCTGCTGCGGCAAATTGTTGTTGTTCGTAACACGCTAATGCTCTTGCAAATACTTCTAAAGTAGCCGTTTTACCTGCACTAACTTTTGGGGGATCGGCTGCAAACACTTCATGAACAGTCACAGCATTCGTTTTACCCTTCACCTTTACCTGACCTACTACACGAATACCATAGCGATCGCGATTTTGTAAGCGCTCAAAAGTTTGGTCGGTAATTAAAAGTGGGGCGTTGAATGTTTTGGTCAATCCTTCGATTCGCGCTGCTAGATTAACCGCATCGCTAATCACTGTGCTATCCATGCGATTCAACCCGCCGACTGTCCCCAAAATTAGCGAACCAGTATTAATCCCAATGCCAATTTGAATTGGTGAGTAGCCCTTGGTTTGGCGTTTTTCGTTGTAGGTTGTTAATGTCTGCAACATGGCAATTCCCGCCTGTACTGCATCATCGGCATCTCCGGCAAACAAGGCCATGATGGCATCACCAATATATTTGTCGATAAAGCCATTGTTTTCCAGAATAATCGGCTCCATGCGGCTGAGATAGGAATTAATAAATCGGAAATTTTCGGCGGGAGTCATGCTTTCTGAAAGGGTGGTGAAGGCGCGAATGTCGGTAAATAAAACTGACATTTCTCGCTGCACCTGATCGCCTAATTGCACATCTATAATGCTTTGCTTGTTGAGGAATTGTAAAAATTGGCGCGGGACAAAGCGCTCATAAGCTTTATTGAGTGCGGCTAAATCGGTATACAAACGGGCATTTTCAATGGAAATAGCTGCTTGTGCTGAAAGCAGGTTGAGCAACTCCAAGCGATCTGGGGTAAATGCTCCGGTTGTCAAGTTATTTTCTAAATAGACAATTCCTGCTAACTTTCCTTGGTTAATCAAGGGAGTACACAGAATCGATCGCGGTTGGTATTGGCGAATGTAGGGGTCTTTAATAAATTCCCCAATCCCCACTGCTTCGTTGATGGCATCGTTTAGGACTACATTAGTTTTAGTGCGAATCACATAGTTAACGATCGCAGTCGAGAGAATTTGGTTATCTTCAATACTGAGTGATTCCAACACCTGAATCGTATTCTCACCAACGGTTCCCTGAGCTTCAATCAAAAATTTACCTTTGGTTGACAACAGCAAAAATCCCCGTTGCGCCCCGGCATTTTCTATTAAAATCCGCATTAAGTTAGATAAAAGTTTATCTAGCTGAATTTCTTCGGATAGGGTTTGAGAAGCTTTGATGACTGTCACCAAATCCAATGATTCGGAGCGGCTGGTACTTGTGAAACCTGTCGGGTTAGAAGTAGTGGTTGATAAAGTTGAGTTAACAGCTTTTTCGAGAATGCGCGTTAAGATTTGGGGATACTTGGCTTCTAAATCTTTTACCTTGGCGATCGCTCCCCACTGCAAATAAAGATAGCGGGCTTCTTGCAGATAAACTTGGGCGATCTTGGATTTGTTCTGGGCTAGGTAGAATTTGGCAGTTAATTCATTGGCGAGAGCCGCTTCATTAAAATACTGGTTTGATTGGGCTAAGGCAATGGCGCGATCGTAACAAGCGATCGCCTGACTAGATTCTCCATGCACCCGATGCCATTCTGCTTCTACTAGCGCTAATTTATGGGTATAGTTGACAGGAGAAAATTTTGCCCAGACTTGCAATTTTTTCCGGTTTGCTGCCACTCGCTGAAGTAACTTTTGACGTTCCGCTGCACTGACAACAGAAGCTAAAGCTAGTCGTCCTAAAGAGTCATAAAAGTGGAACCATCCTACAATATATAAAGCCACAACTGCATCTAAATAAGGAATTGCTAAATCAGCATTCTTGACAGCTGTAGGATAATCTTCAAACCAATAATTCAGCGTTAATTGATTAGTATAAATATAAAAAATAGCTGTGCGATAGTTACTCTCGATATGCTGGGCTAACATCGCCGTTGCATCATAAAATTCCCCGATCAACTGACAGGGATTAGCATTTTTGCCCTGTAAATTAGCAACTACTTGGCGATAAAGTTGAATGAGAACAAATATCGGTTTTTTCTTAAACAGTTGAATTGCATCTGCGTAAATAGCTAAACATTCATCTAATTCAGCCAGATTTTGACCGGTAAAATAGCAATGCATAGAGGATGTATTGGCACAAAAGGCAGCGTATTCGGTATCACCCGTATCGCGCCCAATTTGAAATCCTGCTTGCAGTGAAGGAATAGTATTTTGGAGTGGTTCTTGCCAATGGCGAACAAAGGAATTAACTACAAATAAAGTTCTCGCTTGCAGGTGCTTGGCATTGAAGTGGTCTAGCACTTGCAAGGCTAATTCACCAAATTTATATCCCCCTTGCAAATCCCCGACAACGCCACAAAGAATCAAACCATAGGTAGCGTAGGCAAAAGCTGATTCCGCCGCATTGCCGTATTTGGCGGATATTTCCACCTGTTTAAAGACCGTCAAAGGAAAAACATTCGGGGCTGCTAAATAGGTCGCCGAGGCAATACTTGCCAGGATGCGAATTGCCGCTAATTTCGTGGGATGGGTGAGTTTTGGTAAGTCAACTAAGGTGTCTACCTGCTTACCTGCCAAAGCAAGTTTAGTTTTTAACAATCCCAGCATAATTTGCGGTTGACCGGGGTTGCTAGCTAAGGGAATGCCCAACAGTTGCAGAACTTGCAGACCGAGTTGAGAGGCAGCTAAGAGTCGATCGCGGGCGATCGCAGCTTGAATTTTAATGGCATAAACCTGCACCTGATCGACTGTGCTGCGGGTCTTTGCCAGTACTTCATCTGTGAGTGCATCCATGCACTCAAAGTCCCCACCCAGATAAGCAGCTTCGGCGGCGGCGGTGTGCAATGCCAAAGCTAGCTGATACTGCTGCCGCCAACAACTAGCTGCTAGGCTGTTAATCCCCATTGTCAGATAATCTAAGGCTGGCTGATAGGCTGCTGAGGCTTTGGCTTTGTTACCTGCTGTTAAGTTCAACTGGGCTAGTTTTTGTCGCTGTTGAGGGTCTGTAATCAGGTTGATGCCGAAATTCAGTTGGTTAACAATGTCAAAAATTCTTTCTTCTTGCTTTTGGGGAGTAATGCCTTGTAATAACAGTTGCCCAATCTGCAAGTGTACTGCCTGTTTTTGGTCAGTAGAAATCAGTGAATAGGCAGCTTGCTGGACGCGATCGTGCAGAAATTTGTAGACTACATCCAAATTTGTCAACGCTGTTACTTCTAGATCGGCAACTTGCAAGAGTTGGTAGTCATTGCCTTGTGGTAAAATTAGTCCGGTTTGCACGGCTTCCCAGAGTTGGGCGGCGACATCTGCAAGGGATTTGGAGCTAGCGATCGCTAAGGTATGCAAATCAAAGGAATTACCAATACAAGCTGCTAATTTTAAAGCTTCTTGGGTGGCAACTGGCAGCTTTTGAATTTTCAGCGCCATCAACTCAACGACGTTATCGGTAATCTGGGCTGCTTGGATTTTTGCCAGTTGCCACTGCCATTGTCGCTGAGTGAAATTAAACTGGAGTAATTCTTCTGCATACAGCGACTTCAAAAATTCATTCATGAAGAAGGGATTGCCATTAGTCTTCTGCTGAAGCAGTTCTGCTAAAGGAGTAATTTCTGCTAAATCGGCATTGTTGAAGGTATCGCTCAGGAGTTGTTGAATTTCGGGCAATGCTAAAGGCGTTAAGGTGAGTTCGTGAATAGCTACGCCAGCTTGTTCTAAGGATGCGATCGTTGTCCGCAGGGGATGGCTTTTATTGACTTCATTATCGCGATAAGCACCAATCAGCAACAGATATCGACTGTCTGCTTGACTAATTAACAACTGAATCAACTGGAGTGATGCACTATCCGCCCATTGCAGGTCATCCAAGAACATCACTAAAGGATGTTCCTTTTGGGTAAAGACCTTAATGAAGTTTTGCAAGACTAAATTAAACCGAGTTTGCGCTTCCTTGGGCGATAGTTCTACAACAGGTGGCTGCTGACCAATAATCAGTTCCACCTCTGCAATCACTTCGATAATCACCTGACCATTGACACCAAGAGCATTTAATAATTTTTTGCGCCAAATAGTAATTTCGGCTTCACTTGTAGTTAAGAGTTGGCGAATTAAAGCTTGAAAGGCTTGAATTAAAGAACTGTAGGGAATGTTGCGTTGGAACTGGTCAAACTTCCCAGAGATAAAATATCCCCGTTGTTGGGTAATCGGTTTATAAATTTCTTGAACCAAGGCTGATTTGCCAATTCCAGAATAACCTGCAATCAGCATCACTTCGCTTTCACCGTGACTAGCTCGCTCAAAAGCTGCCAGCAAATTTGCCACTTCCGCCTCGCGTCCGTAGAGTTTTTGAGGAATTTGAAATCTACTGGAGTTATCTTGCTGTCCTAGTTCAAATAAGGAAATTTGCCCTGTAGCGTGCAACATCTTTAGGCATTGCTCTAAATCTGCCTGTAATCCAAAAGCACTTTGATAACGCGTTTCGGCAGTTTTTTCCAGCAACTTCATCACAATTTGCGAAAGCGCTGGCGGAATTTGAGGATTGATGCGATCGGGCGGAATCGGTTGTTTGGCAATGTGGCTGTGAACTAGTTCCACAGGATCGTCGCTAATAAAAGGTAAATGCTGTGTTAACAGTTCGTAGAAAGTGACTCCCAAAGAGTAAAAATCGGTGCGATAATCAATCGAGCGATTCATTCGTCCTGTTTGTTCGGGAGAAATATAAGCGAGAGTCCCTTCTAAAACATTCAGATTTCGCAACGTGGGATTTTCTCGCGACAGCAAAGTAGCAATGCCAAAGTCAATTATTTTCGTTTGTTGAGTCGTGGGATTGAGAAGAATATTGGCAGGATTAATGTCTTTATGAATAATTTGTTGCTGATGAATTTCTTCTAAAGCTGCCGCTACTTGCATAGCCAATTGCAAAAAATTCTCTAGCGGTAGAGGTGATTGATTGAGTAACTCACGCAGAGGTTGTCCCCCAAAATCCTCTAAAACTAAGACTAAGGTATTTTGATACTTTTTCAAGTCGTAGGCTTGGATAATTCCCGGCGCTTGAGCGCGGCGCGTGAGATCGTATTCAAGTTTAAACCGAGCGATCGCTTCTGGGGATGGGTATTCTTGCCACAGAACTTTCAGTACTACTGGTTGTCGATCTAACTCTCGATATCCCTGATAAACCTGAGAATTAGGGCTTGCGTGCAGTTCTGTCAGGACTTTATACCCTTCCAGTGCGATCATAGATTACTTAAGCGTTTGCTGTATTGTTAGAGCCTATTCAGTATAAATTACTCACCTTGCAAGTGAACAGAGATTAGCCGAATGCTACAGTTTGCAAACTGTGAGTGGATTGGAGGAAAGCGATCGCACACATCACCAATCAAAATTACTTATTTGATTTGATTTGAGATGGGATGGTAATTCGTCCAACTAGTGCTACTGCAATTAAATTACCCTCCGATGCATTGGCTAAGGTGTACACATAAGTCAAATTACCCCCCTTAGTCCCCCCGATGCATTGGGGGGAAAAAAGAAATCTAGTTCCCTCCCCTTTGCAAGGAACACTGCTATGTAGCCAGAATCGGTTTTAACCAAGGGGAAAAAAGAAATCTAGTTCCCTCCCCTTTGCAAGGGGAGGGTTAGGGTGGGGTAATCTTCCGCAATTGACAAACCGTTTGTGCAATCATTGCGATCGCACCTTCCAACTCTTGATAAACCTGTTGATTTGTAAACCTCAAAAAACAAGTGCCTTTAGATTCAAGAAAACATTGTCGTTCATAATCATAAACCTGCGCTCCTTCTTGAAAATGGCTATCACCATCAATTTCTATAGCAAGTTTTAATTCAGGACAATAAAAATCTACAACAAATACATCAATACTGTACTGTCTACGAAATTTGCAACCATCAATTTGCCGATTTTTCAACCTTTCCCACACAATCTTTTCAGCAGATGGCATATTATTACAGAGCGATCGTCTTTTTTCTTTCTCTGAGGTTTTGTTATAAAGCTCTGTCATAACATCTTGATTTTTGGTAATTCCAAATTACCTCCCTTAATCTCTCATTGCAAAGGGGAGAAACTAGGAATACAATTCCCTCCTCCTAGCAAAGTTACGGTGTAGACACAAGTGAAATTACCCCCCTCAATCCCCCCTTGCAAAGGGGGGAAGGCGGAAATCTAGTTCCCTCCCCTTTGCAAGTTTATGCCAAACAATGTTTGCAATAATCTTTCAAGGGGAAGCCGAAAATCTAGTTCCCTCCCCTTTGCAAGGGGAGGGCTAGGGTGGGGTATTTTTAATGCTCTGTTAAATAACAACATATTACTGAGCAAAGATAAAAATATTCTTCCCTGTAGCGACTACCGTCTTCCCTATAGTGACTACCGGCTTCCCTGTAGCGACTACCGTCTTCCCTGTAGCGACTACCGCCTTCCCTGTAGCGACTACCGTCTTCCCTGTAGCGACTTCCGCCTTCCCTGTAGCAGCTTCCGGCTTCCCTGTAGCGACTACCGTCTTCCCTGTAGTGACTACCGCCTTCCCTGTAGCGACTACCGGCTTCCCTGTAGTGACTACCGTCTTCCCTGTAGCGACTTCCGGCTCGATCGCCTATGCAATATCTTGAGGTGTAGTGTCTGTTACTAACATCGTTATTTTTTGATCGGGTTGGGGAACTCTATAAATACGGTTTAGTAATTGCCCAGCGCTAGATATGGGCTGTTCTGAACCGTGTTGTAACAATATCTGGAGTTTTAAGGATCGGCTGATGGATAAATCAATTATTCAGTTGGTTGACGAGTTACCGACTGACAATATTACTGTCAAAGTTTTAAAAGCTCTTGATTATGTAGCACCAGGTGAATGGAGCAATTTAACGGGGTTTGACAATAGTATCCGCACCATTACTGGAGAAACTGATGCTAAGGTAATTCAGAAAATCCGCGATCGCGCTGCTAGTTTATACATAGATCCTCAACAAGGCTACCAGTTTGCCATCAAACTTTATCAAACAATTGATAAGGCAGACACAGCGATGGCAGCAGCAGCTTTAGCGAATAAAGTTAGTGAAAAAATCGGCTTTCTCTCTTTTTTAGGCAAAGTTACTCCCAAAGCCGATGTCACTCAATCCATTGACTTGGTATTAAAAATCGCCGTCGAAATCATTGCCTTTTGCAAACTAAACGGCATTCCTCAACCAAATCCCCAAGAGTTTGCTAATTCCCTAACTAACAACTATCAAAATGCATCCCTAATGCGGATGGTAGCTTTAGTTTGTCTAGATGGAATTCTGCCCTTGGGCCCTGATTTTCTCAGCAAAATTCACGGAGTTATTAGTGGTACTGATGCTGGTGCAATAACTCAAAATCCGGTTTTCTTAGCCGTTAATAACTTTCTTCCAGGTAATAATCCTTCTGATAAAGTTGGTTTTATCAGCCAGGGTTTCAACTCCGTGCAAGGCTGGATGAATAATTTAGTATCCAAGACGGGCATAACCCCGCAATCAATTTCTAGTAATTTGGGTAATTTTATTCAGATTGCTGATGATAATTTAGATTTAGTTGCAGCATTCCTAGATCAAACTACCAATTACTACGAGCATACAGGAATTCAAACGGTCGCTCGCAGTTTGATTTTGCAAGCATACACTCTAGTAAAAGAAGAAATCAAACAAGAAGAACAAAAGCCGATTCAAGATGTTTCATCTGCCGTTAAATCAGATAAATCAGATCGGAATCAGTATGAAGTCAGCAAAACTGTAGAAGTCTGGGATGATGATGAGGAAGATTGGTATCAGGGAACTATTGAGAAAATCCAAGACGACCAGTTCTTTATTCATTACCTTGGTTATGGTTCATCTTATGACGAATGGGTAGGCGAAGATGACATTCGGACTCGCGATCTTCGCTCCACTGATGAAAATGGATATGCAGTAGGTCAAAAGGTAAAATGTTGGGATGATGACCAAGAGGCTTGGTATTCCGCAACGATTCAGCAAATCCAAGGCCAGCAATACTATCTTCACTACGTTGGTTATGACTCATCTTATGATGAGTGGGTTGATAGCGATGAGATTTCCTAACTGTTGAATTAACACAGGATTGACGAGAATTGCAATCCGCAACTCCCCGACTTATTTGAAAAGTCGGGGAGCTTGTTTTTCACAAATGGATTCAGAATTGCTCTAGTACTTTTAAAAATTCATAATTGACATCTCGTTAATCAATTACGAATTACGAATTACGAATTACGAATTACAAATTATCTTGACACTTGCGCTACGATATCCCCTATTGCTTTCGTGCAATGTACGTGAGGAGTAGTAGAGATGAAACAGATGATAGAACAATTCAATACACAGGATACCCGAAATCTAGAGGCGATCGCTAACCAATTCGCCCAACAGGGAAAGGTTACAGGCGTGAAAGCATTTGGCAGTGGTAATATAAATGACACCTTTTTAGCAACTCTCGATTCCTCAAAGGAACAACATTTTGTCCTGCAACGCATTAACACACAGGTGTTTCGTCAGCCACAACTGATTATGCAGAATATGCGTACCTTAACTGAACACGTTCAAAAAAGGTTGCAGGATACACCCCTGAATCGTCGCTGGGAAGTGCCACGCGTACTGTTGACCAAAAACGCTCAAGACCACTGGAGGGATGCAGATGGCTCATTTTGGCGGGCAATCAGCTTTATTCCAGGCTCCCAGTCCTTTGATAGTATGGGCGATCGCTCCCACGCCAAAGAAATCGGTTATGCCTTGGGGATGTTCCACAATCTAATCAGCGATTTGCCAGCAGAAAAACTTGCTGACACCCTCGAAGGGTTTCATATTACACCGTTTTATCTCCAGCATTACGAGGAAGTTTTGCCGAAAACTAGTGCGCCTAAATCTTCGGAAGTTAATTATTGCTTACAGTTTGTTAGCGATCGCCAAGCCTTTGCACATATCTTAGAAAATGCCAAAGCTGAAGGCAAGCTACCCCTACGTCTGATGCACGGCGATCCCAAAATCAATAACGTGATGTTTGACATTGTTACCCAGCAAGCCGTTAGCGTCATCGACCTAGACACAGTGAAACCCGGTCTGGTACATTACGATATTGGCGATTGCCTGCGATCGGGTTGCAATCCGGCTGGCGAAGAAACCGAGAATTGGGAAAGTATTTATTTCGATACCGATTTGTGTCAAGAAATCCTCCAAGGTTATCTTGCTGTGGCTAAGGCATTTCTGACCGAGAATGATTATGCATATATCTATGATGCCATTCGTCTAATTACTTTTGAACTAGGACTGAGATTTTTTGCTGATTATTTAGCCGGGAATGTCTACTTTAAAGTTAAGCACCCAGAACATAACTTAGCAAGAGCGATCGTTCAGTTTAAGCTTACCGAAAGTATTGAATCTCAAGAAACGCAGATTCACAAAATTATCAAAGATATGAAATGAACGAGCAGACATTTTCCTTGCAATCCTTCCCTTGTACCGAGTCTTTTCCTCATTTGAAAATTACAGGCAATATCTCCCGAAATGTTAATCAACTTACCATCAGCTACAACCTTGGAGGTGACTTAAAAGAAATTGCAATTGCTCCAACATCAAATGCACCATCACGCAAGCATAAACTTTGGGAAGATACCTGCTTCGAGTTTTTTCTTGGCATCAAAGATTCTGCACGGTATTGGGAATTCAACCTCTCCCCCGCCGGACACTGGAATGTCTATCGCTTTGATGGATATCGTCAAGGAATGCAAGAGGAAACTGCTTTTGAAAAGCTACCGTTTAGCGTTCAGAATCAAGTTGACAGTTTAGCACTTGCGTTAGATATCGATTTGGATAAAATCGTCTCGGCAAACCAAGCCATCGAAATTAGCATTACTACAGTTATCAAACACAGAGATGGTGAGGTGACTTACTGGGCGTTAACTCATCGAGGCGCGGAGGCTGACTTTCATCTCCGAGACAGTTTCATCGTTGAGTTGTGAAATGTAGTCCTATATTAGTAGAAACTATTGATTTCACTTTACTCTAGTTAAGGAGTACCTGATGAAATTAACAACATTGATAAATTCTACAGTTATCATTGCCTCTCTTGCCTTCACATCTGGCATTGCTAGCGCTCAAACAGCTAGATCAATAATTGAAAATGCGGATTCTGGGAGGGCTAAATGAACTCACAATATAACTTTCAATACTTTCAAGGGAGTTCTCTTTCCGATCTATTTGCTCAAGATATCACAGATGCATCTTATGGGTTTATCCTAAATTACCCTGCAACTGCTAGTTGGGCTGCTTATCCCAATCTGGAAAAATATTTTATTCAAGATGGCAGTAGTGAAGCCACCAAAACCTCCTTTGACAAGATTTGCCAAAAGGAACCTTGGAAAATTTTAGCTGTATTAGGCGATCGCATTCCAGGAATTGCACTTAATCCGCCGCCAAAGTCGCTGCTTGCATACTGGCAAGAACATTTTGGCTTTAGCTACTCCAATAGGTTGATGATGGATCGCTTAACTTATTTGGACGATCTCAGCTACAGCGAACGCTTTGACAAACTCATCACTCTATTTCCCTTCGATCGCCTCAAAAAAGAAAAACACGCTGTTGATTCAGACACTCATTACCGTTTACTCAGCAAAGTAACCTTAGCGGAATTGGGAGTGCAATGTCCAAAATACCAGAGTTACAATTTACATGAAGTCAATCTTGAAGACATTCATTTACCACAATTTCCCTACTTAATTAAAACGTCCCACGGACTCTCAGGGGAAGGCACTTATATTATCAAAAGCTCTAGCGATTTGAACTACTGCTTTGAGGAAATCAGGAAATACCTCAATATTAAGTTGCTCGATCGGATTATTGTCTCGGAGTTTGTCAAGAATGAGGTGCAGAATTACTGCGTACAGTTTTATGTCAACAAAACCGGAGAGATAACCCTCATCGGCACTACCAGCCAACTCGTTACTCCAGAAGGCAACTATTTAGGCGGACTAATTGACTACCGCAACACTGACACGAGCAAGTTCTTTGAGATGATTGCTGCCATTGGTGAGTATGCTTACAAACATGGTTATTTCGGCGTGATTGGGTTCGATGTGCTAGAAGATCGAGACGGACAATTTTATGCGATCGATGCCAATTTCCGAGTCAATGGATCGACTCCGTTGTGCTTGCAGCGTCACACCCTACTGGGACTAGGAAAGGAAGTTGCTAAATATTCTAGTAGCTACCGCATGGAAGGAGCGTTAGATTCAATTTTAGTCACCTTAAAACCAGAACTAGATCGCAAAGACTTAATCGTTCTGTCGGCTTTAGAGAAGGTCAAATACGGAAAAATCTACACCGAAATTTATGCGATCGTGACTGGAGAAACTATCCAGGAAATGCAGCATATCGAGCAGAAATTACAGAACAAGGGATTACAATGGCTCCCTTAAACAGATTTAATCAGATAAAGTTGCAGCATTGCCACACACTGTAGCATTGATTTGGGTGCAACCCATCGCCCAGAAACTCAAGGAAGCGGGAGGTTTAATTAAATCTGCTTTCGCATCTGTCTTGAGGAGTAAAGTAGACTAAAAAACTATTTGTAAAAAAAGTAAATAGCATCAAGAGATTGTGTCATTTGAAAGTTGAGTCTGAGAAGTTGTTTTAAAAGTGTTTGGCTGTGTTTAATCGCATTTTCACCCCCCTTAATCCCCCCGATGCATTGGCTACGGTGTACACACAAGTCACATTACCCCCCTTAATCCCCCCTTGTAAAGGGGGGAAACAGGAGAATCTAGTTCCCTCCCCTTTACAAGGGGAGGGTTAGGGTGGGGTAAAACCTTGGGTTTTTCAGCTATTTCAGACTTGTGTGTACACCGTAGGTAGGATGCATTGGGAGAGACTAAATAATCCAGTTCCCTCCCCTTTACAAGGGGAGGGTTAGGGTGGGGTAAACAAATATTCGATACACTACTACAGACTTTTCAAACATCCTCTGAAGTAAGTAAAAGGCGACAGCTGAGATTTGGTGAGATTTGTTGACCAAGTTCTTGATGTTTATTAGTCGAAAGTCTTAAAAGTCTAGAAAATGCTTACATCTACTACCTGCGGCGCTTTCAGATTCCCCAATAGACAGAGAAATGCAACCGTAATAATAATTAACATATATATGTACTATAAGAGTTATTAAGAAATATTTTTAATAACAACTGATACTAACAAAGCGACTGAATTACCTATTGAAGCTAAAGTCTTTAACATTCTCGAAGCCAATTCCCAATCCCTAATTTATTTTAAAACGTAACACTTATGCAATTAAAGCCAATCAATCAGCAAGTCGTTTCTGTCGTCGGAGCCTCCAGCGGGATCGGACGTGTCACAGCTCTTGAGTTTGCTAGAGGCGGCGCAAAAGTCGTAGTCTCGGCTCGGAGTGAGTCGAAGCTAAAGTCTTTAGTGGAGGAAATTCGCGGCTTTGGCGGTGAGGCAACTTTTTACGTAGCTGATGTGGAAGTATTTGACCAAGTTAAAGCGATCGCAGATAAAACTGTGGAAGTGTACGGGCGACTCGATACATGGGTACATGTCTCTGCGATCGGCATCTTTGCCACTTTCGACAACATAACACCAGAAGAGTTTAAGCATATCATTGATGTCGATCTTATGGGACAAGTGTATGGTGCAATGGCAGCCCTACCCCATTTGAAGCGTGAGGGACGGGGGGCACTAATTCATGTCTCTTCAATGGAAGGTAAGCGATCGCTCCCCTACCAAAGTGCTTACTCGGCAGCCAAGCACGGAGTCGAGGGCTTTATCGAAGCCATGCGCCTTGAGTTGCAACATGAAAAATGGCCCATCAGCGTCACGAGTGTGAAACCTGCGGTGATCGACACTCCCTTTTGGAATAATGGTCTGACGAAATTAGGCGTAAAGCCTTCGGGGATACCACCTTACTACAACCCTAAACTTGTAGCTGATGCTATCCTCTACGTAGCCGAACATCCAACTCGTGACTACTTAGTTGGGGATGTAGCTAAAATATTAGATGTGGTACAGCGCATCTCACCATCATTAGTAGATTCACTGTTACTGCTCGTCGGCTTCGATTTACTACGTTCTTCTGAGCCAAAATCTGAAGATGCACCAAATAATTTTTACCAACCTGTTGCTGAAGACGACAGAGTTAACGGAGATTATGGTCACTTAGTTATACCTAGCATTTCCGACTGGCTAGAAAAAAATCCGCTTCTTCAGTGGGGTGCGATCGCTGGTACAGCAGCATTAGCGTTTTTAGCAGCTCAAGTATTCAAAGATTAAGGATAAATAAACTTTTCGGAAAATTTGCAATCCATTTTTTACAAGGGTTTGAGAGAAATCATTGCAAACTTTTTAGCAACATAGTGATGAAATGTTGAGATAATTACTAATAATGCCATTTGGTAGTTATAAAAAGATTTTTCATTATTCATACTTTGCACAACCAGAAGTTTCTTGTAATTAGAGTAAATCTCAGCAGTCAAATTTTCCGATCCAGGAGCATTCCAGCCAATGACAGACTATCAACGCACCTTACCGCCTCTGTGGATAGGTTCGGCGATCGCTTTCTATGCCTTTATTGCCATTGGCATTGCTGAAGCAGGATTAGGAGTTCTTCTGCCCTCCATTCTGTCTACTTATAACTTGACTCCCGCAACCGTCACCCCGCTGTTTCTCAGTCAAATTAGCGGCTACATTCTGGCAGCATTCACCAGCAGTCTGGTGAGTAGTCGCCTGGGGTTAGCGCGAATGCTGTTGATTGCTGCGGGTGCGCTGACGATGGCACTGACGATCTATGCCATCTCACCCTCTTGGTTTCTCATGGTTGCCACTGGCTCGGCGTTAGGATTAGGCATTGGGTTGATTGATGCAGGCATTAACACCTACATTGTGCAAGATTCCCGCAGTGCCAGTTTGATTGGTTTGCTCCATGCTTTCTATGGTATTGGCGCTCTTTCAGGCCCGGCGATCGCTACTACTTTGTTAGCAGTTGGCATGAACTGGCGACAGGTTTATGGGGTATTAGCCGGGATTGTCAGCTTATTAATTGTGAGCGTGCTGGGTGTTATCATCTTCAACTACACACCAATGACAGTACGGATATTGCCATCAAAGACAACTGCTTTAGAAAATCTAGGCAGAGCGCTGCAAACTCCAACAGTACTGTTAACTGGGCTACTTTTGCTGGTTTATGTTGGCACTGAAGCCTGCATTGGTAACTGGGCATACACTGTGCAGTCTGTCGCTCGTCACACTCCCACGCTGATTGCTGGTTACAGCGTTAGTGCTTACTGGGTGGGATTAACATTAGGACGTTTCATCTTAGGTTATTTCTTGCGATCGCTTGGGGCGGTGCGCACAATCAGTATGTCGCTCAGTCTTGTAATCATTGGATTGCTTGCTTGGTGGCAACTGCCAGATCAATGGATTAGCTTACCGTTGATTGGCTTTGGGTTGGCAGCCATCTTTCCTGCAACCATTTGGTTAATCCCTCAACGATTACCAGATCCCCATGTTCCTGCGGCTGTTAGCATTGCCACTAGTGCTGCCAGTTTGGGGGCAGCGATCGTACCCACTGGAGCAGGCTGGGTTGCAAGTTGGACAACTTTAGAAATCATCCCAATGTTGATGCTGCCATTGGCGCTGTTAATGGTGGGCTTACATTGCTGGCTGGTACAACATTCGCTAACTGGCTTTTCTCGTTAAGTCTCAAAAAGCTTACCCATATTTGTTACCCAAAGTATCTAATACCCCCCCTAACCCCCCCTTGGAAAGGGGGGGAAATAGTCTCTTAAAGCCTCTCTTTATAAGGGGGATATAGTTTCTTAAAGCCCCCCTTTATAAGGGGGGTTGGGGGGGTAATGTCAAAATTTAATATGCTATACGATACTTTTCAAACATCCTCTAAGCAATAACTAATGCTTTTAACTCCTCAGTTTTTAATCTTGGCCCATAGCATGTAACAATCTTAGAAGCTGCGGCCGATGCTAATTTTCCGGCTTCTTCATAGCTCATACCTTGGGTAATTCCATAGAGGAAAGCTCCTGCATACATATCTCCTGCTCCTACTGTATCTACAGCTTTTACTTGAGGTGCAGCGATTTCGATTAATTTCTGACCGTCAAATACTACTGAACCCTTGGAACCGCGAGTAATGGCAAATTTCTTACTCAGGGTTTTTAGTTTGTCTACAGCTACTTGAAAATCTTCTGTATCTGCTAGTTCTAATGCTTCACTTTCATTAGCAAAAATCAAGTCTAAACCAGACCCAATGATCTCTAATAAACCATCTTTAAAAAATTTCACCATGTTGTAATCAGATAGGGACATGGTAGTTTTTACTCCCGCTTTTTCAGCTATTTCTCTAGCTTTTATAGCTGCTTCTTTTCCTGTAGGAGAAGCCACTAAATATCCTTCTATATATAGATATTCTGAATCAGCGATCGCTGATGATACTAATTCTTGTGTAGAAAATTCTCCAGTAATTCCCAAAAATGTATTCATGGTGCGATCTGCATCGGGAGTTACTAACACCAAACATTTACCTGTAATTCCTGATTGGCGATCGCCATTTTTTAAGTTGGTATCTACCTGAGAGTTGACTAAATCTTCGATGTAAAAGTCTCCAAATTCATCATTAGCTACTTTGCAGGAATAAAAAGTTTTTCCTCCTAGTTGACTAATTGCCACTATTGTGTTTGCTGCTGACCCTCCACAACTCTTATGGCAATGAAGATTTTTGAGATTTTCCAAAATATGATTTTGACTGTCTTCATCTAGAAGTGTCATTACACCTTTATCAATCTTTAGCTTTTGTAGTAACTCTGGAGATACTTCGTATTCTATATCTACTAAAGCATTACCTACACCATAAACATCATATTTCTTGCCCATTGTTTATCTCCGAGAATAATTTCTATCTGACTTGAACAGAACTGATAATAACAGATAGGCAACTCCTGGTATAGTTGCTTTATACTGGAGTTTAAACTAAAAGCAGGCGATCGCTACATCTAAAACGTGACGATTTTACACAAAGTTATACTTAGTGAGACAATTCAGCTTTCAGATGGTCTGCCAATCGAATTGCCAAGGCGATAATGGTCAGCGTCGGATTAGCATAGCCTCCTGTAGGGAAAACAGAGCTACCTGCCATAAATAAATTAGAGATGCCGTGAACTTGACAATTTGCATCGACTACTCCTTGTTTCGGGTCGTGATGCATACGCGTTGTTCCCATATTATGATGGGTACTAAGAGAAGCAACTGGACGATCTCCATCTAATTCAATCTGCAACTCACCCAGTCCGGCGCTAGCAAACTCTTGTGCAAATACTAACTGCGATCGCTTCACACTGCAAATATCTATTTCGCTCCAATAATTAATTAATTTTGCTTGCGGACAACCCAGTTTATCTAGTTGATTACTGAGTGTTACCCGATTATTTGGATTTGGGGTTTGTTCAGTTTGGCTGAGAACTTCAAATTTTGTATATTTCTGTTCATTACCTTCACGCTCAGACCATCCTCCATGACTCAAATCAGGGAATAAATATTCTTTTTTAAGATTATATTTATACCAATCAGCGACTAAATCATCAATATTAGTTATGACATTTTGCAAATGCTGATGAATATTTTTAGGTAACTGTCTTTGTCGAACTGAAGAGAACAAAATTTTTGCAGAAGCCTTTGCCGCCGATCTATACCTTTCATCTCTGGGATATAACAACGCGGTCATATTTAGTAATTTATCGCGGCGCATCACTTGTTCCGTTAGAGCAAATTTCCCCATGACTGTGACATGATTCACGCGGCGTAAATCATACAAAGCCATCGAATTAAAGATTTTGCGATTTTGGGGAACAAGCATACCACAACGGATAAAAGGATGATCCATGAAGAATCTACCCACTAAATCATGTTGATTGCCTAATCCATTCTTTTGAATTTTGTTTGATAGTAATAACAAACGCGCGTTTTCAATCCCACCTGCGGCTAAAATAAATACTTTTGCAACAACCCAAAATTTCTTACCCGATAAACAAGCAACTTGCACGCGTTTCACTGTTTGAGTTGTTTCGTCTGCCTCAATTTCTACCACATTGGCGTTGAGGAATGTAGTTATATTAGGAGATTGATTGATTTGATGGCGATATTCATTGGTGAAAATATCGCGCGGGCCAAACTGAAACATACTGGTAGTAACTCGGTCGCTTGTGAAATGTATCCGAGGAGATTGAGCATTTTCCCAAGCTTCAGCTTCATAAGCAAAAGAACCGAGTTTACAAACTGCTTGAGCGCGCTCATAAAATGGATTCAGGTGAGATTTACTAAAAGGCCAGCCACTGTATGGAACCCAATCTCGTTGTTCAAAATCTATTGCGTCTAACGGTACATGCCTCAGACCAAGTTTATTTTTATTAATTTCAATATTCCAGACATTAGCCATTCCACCAAATTGACGATGACGCATATCTTGTAAGGGTGGAAAAGGATCTCCAACCGTTTCACCTTCACCAAGAGATGCAGTTTCTTGATTAAATTCCAAATCACCACTTTCTAGTAAGCACACTCGAAAGTCTTGCCCAATTAATTCTCGTGCGAGTGTAATTCCTGCTGGGCCAGCACCAACTATACAAACTTCCGTATTGATAATTTCATCTATTGGTAATTTGCGGCTATCAATCAACATTGATTTAATTCCTTTTGCATAAATCTTTTTTATATTGTGCAGATGTATAGAAGGTATTAATTATGAGGCGTAAATGTGTTTGTAGTAAGGACTTTAGTACTGAATTTTTAAGCACTAAAGTGCTTACTAAGCTAATCAACATTCAAGTTGTATAATCAGGGCGGGCAAGATGCCCACCCCACAAGATGTTGAGAAAATTATCATCTACAAATTAGATGTGTTTTAGCTTACAAACCTCTCAAAACTTTTGTGATAGAGGGCTAGGCATTGCAGAACGAATTGCACTAATAAAATTTTGGGCATAATTCTGTGTTGAAAAATCGAGGGCGCGTTGTCTAGCAGCAACTCCCGCACTTTGGGCAAATTCTTGCTCGTCAAGATAGCGGAGAATTGCGATCGCTAATTTATCCGCATCGCCGTAAGGTGTTAATAGTCCATTCATGCCATCGGTAATAATTTCTGTCGGGCCGCCTGCACTGCCAGCAATTACAGGTTTACCCAATGCCATTGCCTCAATAATCACAATCCCAAATGGCTCATTATCTGATGCATGAACAAATACATCCATCGCCTGCACCCATTCCGGGATATTACGCTGTAGTCCAGCCATAATTACTTGGTCTTTCAAGCCCAAAGCGGCGATTTCGGCTTTTAAGAAGTCCTCATAATCTGGTTCTAAATCGTGCTTACCGCCAACCACCACACAATGGGCATCGGGATACTTCTGTAAAATTTTGGGCATTGCTTGCACCAATACGTGCATTCCCTTCCATCGTTGCAATCGTCCCACAATTCCAATCAACGGCCCGTGTAAGGGTAAGCCTAATTTTCGCCGTGCTTCTTCAGGAGTTGGTAAAGCATTCGGCTCAAATCGGTCTAATGCGACACCAGGATAAACCAAAGGTGTTGGTCTGTGGGGCCAAATCTCTGCCTGTGCTTGCTTGCCATCTTGCGAAAGAGTGATAATTGCCCGCGCTGGGATTAAAGTAGCGATTCGTACCAACCAAGTTTTATCGCTAGGTACTTCTAGTTGATACCACACAGCAGGCAAGCCCGCCAACATTGCCGCCAAACCTCCCGATATATGCACGATCCACATCCAATTGACAATTATATCTGCACGTTCGCGGCGGGCGATCGCAGCAATCCGCAAAACAGCGCCAATAAAACGGTGGATTTGGCGTAAACGTCCACTTTCTACAACTCGCGCATCAATACCAAGAGACTTTACTTGTTCCACCATCGGGCCGTTTTCTAAAAATATCACCAGCCACTCAACACCAGCATTACGTCCCTGTTGCACCAAATCCCAAAGCATCATTTCACCACCGCCTCGTTGCTCGGCCAGTGGCATAACAATAATTACTTTCATAATCTATAAAAGTCCTATTTAAGTGATAAGATTTATGAGATTCTCGATTTCTTAGAGAAGTTAGGAATATTGGAGAACATCTGAGGATTGCTATAGTACTTATGTCCTGCCATAGCCATAGCTAAAAATCCCCAAAGAATCATTCCTGAGACGCTCAACATGCCGCTACCGATAACTAACTGTGAAGCAGAACTGATCCCAATGGCGCGGGCAGCACTGACAAAACTATCAAAACGACCTTCACCATAACTGCTAACAGTAATAATCAAAAAGATTAATCCACCCATATAAAATATGCCTCCAAACCAACCAAGGGTGAAAAACATATCTAAAATGCCACTATCAATTACTACTACTTCAATTTGACCAGTTTTTTCGTTGACTTTCCAAATATTTCCTAAGCCGTTACCTAGACCATTAGAAAGGGCTAAACCAAGATTTCTGTCGTAAGTTCCCGATCTATCTTTAAAGCTGCCATCTTCTTGAATATTAGAAAAAGTTTCAAAACGTGCTGCTACTACTCCAGCAATTGGTTCGATAGTTGTTAATGGCACAACACAAATAGCCATGATCGCAATTATGGTAATTAAGCGCATTTGAATTTTGGCTTTGACTGAACCCATAATCATAATTATTCCAAATAACCAGCCTCCCCAATTAGTACGTGCTTGTGTTAATAGAAAAGATAAATAACCAACAGCCGAAGCCGGAAAAATTAAGCTTCCTGAACCGGTGAATAATAACAGTAACCCAGCCTGCATAACAGAACCAAAGGGGCCGACTGAGTGTAATGTACTCCAGACGCGCATCCCGAAAGGTACAGGGTTTCCAGAACTCATGAATAATTTTGATTGTATGAGCCAGTACCTATCCCACTCAGGAGCTACCACAAATTGATATACGCCATAAGTTCCTAAAATCAACACAGACCAGAGAAATGTTCGTTGAATGTTCTGACGATAGCTGGGATAATCTCGCCAGTTAATAAATAAGTGAAAAGCGAAAATAACCGGACTGAGCCAATCCATCAATCCGCGTGCTACAGGGATAGGTGGGTTGTAAATTAGACCGATGAGAAAGCCATAGAAAACTCCGATAAAAGCCAAAACAAACGGCAAACCCCCTTGGCGAGAAGCGCGGGGAAAATGTCGCAAGAATGTTGCTATAGTTATAAACACCACTAAGTAGGGTGCTATCAGCATTTGACGGCTAGCATCCCAACCCACTCGATAATCAACTAAGCGAGTCGCTAAGGGTGTGAGAAACCAAATCCACCAGGTAAAGCCAATGTAGAGAATGGGATGCCGCAAGTATAAAAATAAGGCTACTACTAAAGCTGTCGCTGGGAAAATTAGGCGCAATCCGGCAGTAACACCACCAAAATAGCAAACTACAGTTAGTAATATAAAGCCTGCGATCGCCATCCAACCCTGTAGCGATCGCTCTTCGGGAGAATAGTTTTCTTGTAAAAAACTATTGAAAAGTATCTGCTTAGAATTCATTCAATTTTAGATTTTGGATTTTAGATTTACGCATAAGTAAACCCAATGGCTTCAAAAGAATTCAAAATGAAATAATCAATCTACAATGACGAATGACAAATGACAAATGACAAATTACGAATTACGAATTACGAATTACGAATTGTTTATATCCCTGCCAACGTCCACGCCAAGATGCTAATAACTTTTTCCCTGCCAACTGCCCTTGGGTAGGTAAAAATCTCAGCCATTGTACTAAGCCCAAACTATCGCACGTACCCACAAATACTGCCCAGAACAAAAATGCAATCCGGCGGAAAAATGACAAATGCTCTAGTAAAACTAAGGTTTCATTATGGACTAAATTAATAAAGGCAATTTCATTAAAATTATTTCGCTGATCTTCATCAAAACGTTGTGCCGGAAAATGATCTACAGCAACGCGAGGATCGTAAATGATCTTCCAACCAGCCCGTTTTAATGCCAGGGTGAATGCCATTTCAAAGTGTACCTGCGCTCCAGTACCGCGCATCCGCTCGTCAAAGCGCAGTTGTCCGATAGCTTGGGTACGAAAACTCATGTTCACGCCCTTGAGAATATCGACTTCGCGGGGTTCTCCCACTCCCAGGTGATGGTTGCCAATGACTCGCCCAAACCACTGCAACTGTCCCACTACTGGGCGGGACTCATCTTCTAATTTGCTGCCGTGGTATATCCAATCACGCCCTCCCAGTCCGCCGAGGCGACGATCGCAGGTAAAGTAAGCCGCAATCCGCTCTAACCAATCCGGGTGAGGTGCGGCATCATCATCAGTAATGGAAACAATATCGCCCTCCACTGCTGCCAATCCGGCGTTGAGAGCTGCTACTACCCCCGGTTGTGTCACTTTCACGGGATGCAGTGGCAAGTTGTGCGCTGTGTATTGAGCCAGAAATTGCCAAGTTTCTGCATCCGTATCGCGGACAACCACTATCACCTGATCGACTGGTTTAGTTTGCTCCTGTAGCGCCAAAAGGCAGCGTGAGAGGTCTTGTGGACGGCGATAAGTCGGTATCAGAACGGTGTTCCGCATTCTTGCTTAACTCCTCGAATAAATCCACATAAGTTTGTGCCATAGTAGTCCAGCTGTGTTGTTCTGCCACAGAACGAGCAGCTTGACTCATTTGCTGCATGAGCATATCTACACTTACCAAGGACATCATCGCCACAGCTAAAGCTTCGATATCATTTGAGTCGGTTAAAACGATGCCACATTCTGGTGTCACCAACTCTGCACCCCCGGTAGCTGTGGCAGTAATTACTGGTAGTCCTGAAGAAAGTGCTTCTAACAATACGAGGCTACAAGCTTCATATCGGGAAGGAAAAATAAATAAATCTACTGACCGCATAATTTCGGGGATATCGCGGCGAAATCCGACAAAATGCACGCGTCCACTTAACCCCAAAGAAGCCGCTAGTTGTGGGAAGGGACTACCTTCGATATGACCTACCACCGCCAGATGTAAATCGGGAACTTTCACCAAGGCGTGTAAGACTGTATCTAAATTCTTTCTGGGTGTGCGGATGTCTCCAGCGAACAGGGCTAGGGTGACATTCTCCGGTAAACCTAATTTTTGGCGATTGCTTGGGCCAGGGGTAAACTCTTCTAGGTCTACACCATTGACAATTACTTTAATTCGAGAACGCGGTACACCAATGTTGACTAATTCTTGGGCTACCTTTTCAGATACAGCCACCACAACCTGCGCTTTTTGGAAAGCTTGTTTTTCCCAACGGGCATTAAAAGCCGTAAATAGCCATTGGTAAAAACCATATAAATCGCGGCGGTTGCGAGAAATATGAACAGGCGATCGCAACCATGAACTGTGGACAAAATGTACAGCATTCACATCAGCCGCGGCCAGATTAATTGCTCCATTGACTTTAACTAAATCAATGTCAGAGCGATGTTTACGTAACCAATCTGCACTTTTTTGGGCAAAGATGAAATTACGCACAAATTCTGTAGGATAGCCTTTGACTGGAATTTTAACCCAATTAACTTGGCTATTTTCTTCTAGTTCTGGTGCGACTTCACTAGCTAATAATATCAAGTGATGACCGCGACAAATTGCTTCCTTAGCAACCTCATAGTTTACCCGTCCTTGACCATCACCTTTTTTTATTTTATGAGTAACAATACAAAGTTTCATACACTATTTCCTTAAGGATAAAATCCTTGAATTACCCCTCCCCAACCCTCCCCGTATGTATTGGGGAGGGGACAAGATTTCAAGTTTCCCCCCTTTATAAGGGGGGATTAAGGGGGGTGGGGTCTATTCGACTTATGCAAGAGGTCTTTTTAACAAATAAATTCCTCAACTCAGAGATATTGAGATATTATTTCGATACCCCGATTAACTTACTTGTTAAAAATCGCGGCGTAAAACTAAGACTAAGTGCTGCCATAGTTCGCACATTAAATTTTTGTTGATTCAGCGCTTGCCAAAAATAAGGGCGTGCTGCGGCTATCTGTTCGCTTCGTAGCAAACCAATTCCCAAAGTAGTATTAGCTTCTAACCATTTCTGCTGAAAATGAGTTCTAAATTCCTGTAACCGAGGGTCTTCCATAAATACTTGATAGCAAAACATTTCGCTTTTAGCTTTACGAATTTTTGCTTGCACATCTCGACTACCACTGAGCATAGTATCAGTTTGCTCATGGGCGCGATATCGCGTCAATTTTTCAGGACAATAGTAAGCACCATAACCAGATATACAAAATAGATAGGTTAAATATAAATCCCACATTCCACCAACTTCTGAAGGAATATTATACCAATCCACCAAATTATTGCGAATTACACAAGATGCAGCAGTAGGTATACTTTTATCTACCAATCCAATTTTGAAAAAAGGTTTATAAATTCCTTTTGCTAGTTTATCTCGCTTGTAAGCGCGTGTGTTTTCTTCAGTACCAGTATGATTAATTATGCCATTAGCATCTATAATGTATTGGTCAGAAAAAGCGAGAATCAAATCAGAATTGGCTTCTAGTGGTGGTACAAGCTTTGCTAAAAAGTCTTCATGCCAAATATCATCGTCATGTAGACTAGCAACATATTTACCTTGCGCCATTTTAAAGCCATACTGCTGATTAGCTAACATTCCCATATTTTGCGGATGCTGCCAAAATTTGATACGTGAATCACCAAAAGATGCGACAATTGCTTGGGGATTTTCGGAACTACAATTATCAGAAATAATAATTTCAATATTTTGATAAGTTTGTTTTATTGCACTTGCGATCGCTTGCTTGAGATAGTCTGGTCGATTATAGGTGGGGATAACAACGCTGACTAAAGGTTGTTGACATTCTTGATGTAATGACATATTTTTCTCCCTTGATATTTTCTAAGTAAAAGATGCACTATTTGATATTTTTAACAAATTCAGCTTCTTGAACTGAAGAGATACTATATAGTTTGTTCGCTTGGGAAGGAAATTCAGCTATTGTTTTTGCATAAATTGTTTGGAGATTATTTACATGAGCAGCCATTGTAAATTCCTTCATCAATAAAGTATGACCTTGCTCACCCATGTATCGGCTTTTTTGATAATCTCTATACAATTCATTAATAGCATCAGCCAGTTTTTGGATATTATTGCTTGGAACAAGAATACCCGTTTCTCCATCTTGTAAATGTTCTGGAATCCCTCCGACTGCACTACCAATTACAGGACGACAACGAGAGTATGCTTCTAGAGTTACAAGACCAGCAGGTTCAGGCCAAACACTAGGAAAGATGACTGCAAAACACTGTTGATAAAGTTTATCTAATTTATCTGAATCGCACCAACCATGCCAAGTGATTCGTTGATTCAATCCGAGTGTGCTTGCTAATTTTTCTAACCGTGGTCGTTCCCAACCTTCACCTGCAATATCAAGTTGAATTTTTGGATCTGTATGTATTAAGGTTTTGAGTAACCATTCCAGACCTTTATCAGAAACAATTCGTCCAGCAAACAAAATTCGATGATTTTGATGTACTTCCAAGCTTAGGGGTGAACTTGCTGTTTCTGGTATAGAGATTCCACAATGTAGCGTTATAACTTGTTCGGGAGATACACCGTTTTTAATTAACTCTTGGCGCACATATTCGCTATTCGCAATGAAAGTAATTTTTAGCCTTTTCAAGACATCTAAAAACTGATGAGTAGTTTGAAGTTCTCTAAGAGTTCTTAAAGGTCTACGGCTACCACATTTATCTGCTAATTTACCCCAGGTACATCCTAAGTAAGAGAAGTTGCGATCGCAGATTGTCCGTTGTTCTGCTAAATACTTTGTGCCGCTAGGGCAGTAAAATGAGTGATTATGAACGCTGAAGATAGCAGGACATTCGCCTGTAAGCTGTAATAGCAAATCTGCACTGTGGATGTGTAGCAGTTTGAACTGACTTTGATCGATATTTTTAAGCGATTTTAACACGCGATCGCTAACATCAGGTGGCCGATGTTCAAACAGAGAAGCTAAATAAGTTTCAACACCTCCACTCCCACCGACACCGAAACTTGAGCATTGATAGATTAGGTCTTTGTCAAAGATTTCCTGGGACATATTTTCTATGATTTTTAAGTATATAGGACGAACTTTAATAACTTATCCATAAAAATAATAAGTGTTTAAAATCTTATTATTTGACTATTATTTTGGCAAAATTATTGATACATATTAGTGATTGACGGCTGTAAAGATATACAGCCGATGAATATGTTGTAATGACTTTGGTAATTAGATGTTGTTTCTAATCTGGCTGCCTTAGTTCATACTGCATTTGATGATATTTCCAAAGCTTACCTTTTAGTTCCAATAGTTCTTGATACTTACCTTGCTCTACTATCCGTCCCTGTTCTAAAACTACAACTTTATCTGCTTTAGAAATAGTAGAAAGACGGTGAGCGATCGCAATTACTGTTTTACCAACAGATAGCTTTTCTAATGAATCTTGAATTAAGCGCTCAGATAGCGAATCTAAGGCGCTAGTTGCTTCATCCAAAATTAAAATTTCTGGGTTCCGTAGTAAAGCTCGTGCAATCGCAATTCTCTGTCTTTGTCCTCCAGATAACCTAACACCGCGATCTCCTAATTGGGTATCAAAACCTTCAGGCATTTCCAAAATAAATTCTAATGCATTTGCTAGTTTAGCTGCTTCTTGAATTTCCTCATTTGTCGCCTCTGGAGTCCCGTAAGCAATATTTTGCCAAACATTAGTATTGAAGATAAAAGTATCTTGACTGACAACAGCTATTTTGCGACGGAGAGAGTTAATTTCAAACTGCCGGATTTCGATTTCATCAATGTAAATATATCCATCTGTAGCATTATAAAATCGAGGAATTAAATCAGCAAGAGTTGTTTTACCAGCACCAGATGCTCCGACTAACGCTGTCATTTTTCCCTTTTCAATCGTCAGGGTAATATTATGCAGCACTAAATTTTCATCATCATAGCCAAAATCCACAGATACTAAATCTATTGACCTCTTTAATCCCTGAAACTTAACTCTGCCATTTTGAAAGTAATATTTTTCATCACTTGTCAACAGATTTTTAATATTGTCTGCTGAACCATGTAAAGTGCTAAGATATGCTCTCGTGCCATTAATATCTTGAACAAATGGGATAAAGCGAAAGAGTACAAAGAAAAAGGTTAGCAAAGAAGCAACTTGTAGCGTTCCATTAGTGACAAGACTAGTGAATGCCAAAATAATCATTCCGATCAATACTGTAGTAGCTACTCCTTCGGCAATTGGCTTCACAAGTGTCCAGGTAAATACAACCTTTGTTGTACTACTTATTACCTTATCGCTAGCTTTGTAGTAACGCTGACGCTCAAATTCTTGAGTACCACAGGAATGAACAGTGCGAATGCCATTAATAAATTCTATGGCTGTTGATGTAAAATTAGCATTAGCAGTTGTCATGCCAAAACTTGATTCTCTGACTCTAGCATTTAGATTTGACAACCCTACACCTAAAAGGGTAAATAACAATGCTGATATTATCGTCAATTGCCATGAAATTAAAAACATTGATATTAAGTAAACAAAGGTTGTTAATCCTCTAGTTACTAAAAAAGCTCCGCCACTAAAACCTTGTCTTATCCTTTCAATCTCTGTAGTAATTGTGTTAATTAGTTCGCCAGAGCGAGTTTTGCTGAAGTAACTTAGCGATAATGATTGTAACTGTTCAAAAATTTGCTTGCGTAAGCGATCGGCAAGATGTAGTTGAGATAATTCAGTATAAACTTGAGAAAAATAATTGAAGGTGGCACGTAACCAAGTACTCAATAAAATCAGCAAAGATACCCGATACAAACGATTAATTGCTGATGTCTTGGCTCCCAAAATCCAAAGATCGAACCATTCTATTCCTGTTTGGACAGGTTGAGCGTTGGGACTAGTTAAACTTTGCAAAAATGAAAGTAAAAAACCAATACTTACACCTTCAAAAGTTGCCGCCAAAATTGAGAATATCAGAGCTAAAATTGCAATTTTGCGAAAGTGTTTAAATTCTCGCAATATCAAATAGTTGTCCTGCCAAAAGCTGCTAGCTTTGAGCAGATTACTGAGTGGTTGAGGAAGCTGGAAATTCATGGATTTTATCATAATAGTTTGGCAAGGTAGATAGACCTCTATAGATAGATACAGAGTTCAGAATGAGCAATAAAACCCTGATGTAAAGATGCGATTTATCGCGTTTGGAAAACTAATTACCTAGAACCGGATGCTACATAAAGAATTTTTTTGAGCCTCGGTGCCATAAATGAAATCATCAATTATCGCACCGATAAATTACAGAGTTTGGCTATCCAGATGTAACAGATGAGACTATAATGCGGTTCGGATCAGCACTTTTGATATCCGTTGTGGTTTGGGAAAAGGGCAAAGGGTAAGGGGTAAAGGTTTGAATTCACCTTTTTCCTTTGTCGCTTTAACCGAACTGTATGGGGTGAGACTGTGCCTCTACTTCCCAGGAAGCTGTAATTTCTGGTAATTTATTTACCTGTACTGCATCTTCCAAAGTCCAACAACGAGATCCGGTTAAACTCATGTCACCCCGTAGCACGTTAAATAACTGTGGCAGATTGTCGAGATTGTATTTACCCATCCAACGCTCTAGCGGTGTGTTATTGTGGGTGCAAAAACTCCTTGCTTGAAAGAGTTTACCTCGTTCCCCAACACGCCATTCATGACAAAAAAGTGGCCCTGGCGAGTAAACCTGCATTAATACAATTAATCCCAACATGACTGGACTTACTAATAGCAGCAATACGAAAGTAGCAATCCAATCAATTACTCGGTGCAATTGTCTGAAAGGTTGGTTAGGTAATTTATTGCCAGCAGGTATGCTTAGGAATATTGGTTTTTGAGCTGCTTCACATGCATCTGCCCAAAATTTGAGCAAAGTCTCACCCAATTTTGGATCTATGCTGACCAAACTTACTGGAGAATGTTGTAAGCATTCTACTAGCGATCGCTTATTATCTAATGAAGCCAGGTATGGTTGTTTCACTCCTCCAAGCGGCTTCACCAACAGCTTACCCCGCCGCCACAGGAGTGTGCAGTACCCACGATTATCTTGGTGTGACTGGGTTACATCATATAAATTCTCTAAAGTTGGAATTATTGAAGTTGTCATAATGTCTTTGGGTTTATACAAAAGTGAATTACTGAGGCGTTATCAAAGGCTATCAATGCCAAAGACCCAAATCCGAATCTTGTTGTAAGTCCAAAAAGTTGGAGAGAATTGACGGCAAAAATATGCTATAGTATTTGCCATTCAGCCAAGCACATATTGCGTAGAATTCTGCTGGTGTAGAGATTTACAAATTAGACAGATACTAATTACATAGGTAGCAATCCTAAATGAAATTGTGAAAATTTTTGTTATGGTCGTCCTTGGTCATTTGTCCTACCCTGCGGGAAGCCGCTGGCGCGTCTACGTAATTGCAAATAAGAAAGGACAAAGGACAAATGACTAATGACTAATGACAGCCAACTCCAAAAATATTTCACAAATGATTTAGGACTGCTACTATTAACATTCATGGACAAATCTTGATTTTCCGGAAACTACTGACAGTAGAGAAGTGTAGAGGGAAATTACCCATGAATCTATATCTACGTTTAATTACGCTGAGGTGTTCATTGTCTCGATAGATTTAAAAACCAGTCTGCTCTTGTCTTCTAGCCTTTATGAAGGTGCTTTAATCTCTAGAATATAAGACTCTGTAGAAATAGCGATCGCTCAAATAACTTCTTTATTTATTCTTTAAAGAGTCAGTGATTTCTCTGAAAATTCATAAAGATAGCATAAATATACTGAATTCTTCCCGATAGCGACAAAATTCAATTTGGTTCATCAAAACGTAGAGGCAATTCACGAATCATTGCTGTGAAAAAGAAGGGTGTAGGGGGGAGACAGCGTTGGACAAGGCTTCTGACCCTCTGGTTGTTAGGGCTGGTTTTTCCCATTGTTGTCAACTTAAGCTAAAACCCTTTTCAAACCTCGTTTCCAGCCTCTGGCTGGAAATGCACATCATTGCGGCTCTGCCGCAAGTCTTGAGGCAAAGCCTCTAGGACGGCATTCCCAGTCGGAGACTGGGAACCAGACAATGAGACAATATCTAAAATCTGGTTCTAGCCAGAGGCTAAAAACGAGAAAAAATCCAAAACGCAAAATCCCCGACTTCTCTAAGAAGTCGGGGATTTATCATCTAGCCGTACTAGTTACTTTTCTACAGCTTGACGCAGAGCCAATTGCTGTTGTTTGATATTGGGTACGTAATTACTACTATTTGATACCCCGTTAGCTACAACCCCAATTAGATTTAACTTACTCAGCATAGCTGTCGCTTGATTAAGCTGACTTCGCGTCACAATACCAATGCTTGCCACCATAATCACGCTACGACAAGAAGATGCGGTAAGCATGGCATCCACCAAACCGAGAACTGGGGGAGCATCTATCAGAACCAAATCATAGTTTTCCTCAAATGCTGTCATTAATTGGATCATCCGCGGGGAACTCAACAGATTAGCTGGGTCGTTAGGTTTGGGGCCAGCGGTCAAAATATCGATGTAGGCGGAACCTGAGTATTGAAGACTAATTTGGTTGGGTAGAGTTGTATCACTCGCCAATAAAGTTGAAAGTCCCTGCTCATTAGGAAGATTCAGTTGATGGTGCAAACTGGGATCGCGTAAGTTGGCATCAATCAGCAGTACCCTTTTGTGTAAACGAGCAGCACTCATTGCCAAACCCAACGCCAAAGCTGATTTACCCTCATCGGCTAAAGCCGAGGTAATCATCAAAGATTTTAAATTAGTAACAGTATTTAAAAGTTCAATGTTTTTGTAAATCAGATCCAGCGATTCCCAACGCGGTGGAGATTGCAATACCTGAATCGTCCAGGGGGCGAGAACTTCTGGCTTGCCAAAAGGCAACTTGATCATTGATTCTCTGGGTTTGGCCGGCGGTAACTTGGGAGTTGTTCCCAACAACGGCATGGCCATTTGCTTCTCTAATTCAGCAGTGGTGTGAACTGCATCATCAGCCGATTCGCGAAGAAAGGCAGCAATGCCTCCTAACATTAAGCCAACCACAGCACCTAACAGCAAATTCTGTTGGAGATTGGGGCCTAATTGTGCGCCTTTTTGGGGATCTTCCACCACTTCCCAATTAAACCCACCCTTGGAAAGTTCTTGTCGCAATTGTTGTTCTGCTCTTAAAAGCTGCTCTAACCTTTCACGGCTAAATTGCAGCTGCGGTAGCATCCGATTGTAATAAGCCAACAGAGGCGGGAAGCGTTTGATTTCCAAACGTAGCTCGTTTTCTTTCTGAGCCAAAGTTTGGTCGCGAGCAGTTAAAGCAACTATAGTTGTCTGCGTTTCTACTAACTGGCCAGCAAGGCTGAGATCGATTTGGCCCAGCTGTCCTTTTTCGAGAAGAGAGTCTCCATTCGTGAATGCACCAGCAGATTTTCCGCCTAAAGTTCTTCCTACCTCTTGTTGCAATAATTCCTTCTGGCCCTGAAGCTGTTCTTTCAGTTTTTGCACGCTCGGAGTTTGATCTGTAAAGCGTAAGCGTTCTTGTGCTAGTGCCAATTCGCTTTTTTGGATTTCGTTTAGTAAGCCTTGATAGCGAGTAGACTGACTCAAACGAGAAGCAACTAGAGCATTTTGGGGAGAACGATTAAGTTGTTCTTCTAAAGATTTTTGGCGTGCTAAAGCTTCTCCATACTGAGCGCGAGTTGTCTGTCTTTCTTGGGAAAGATTATTCAAAGCTGTTTCAATCGCTTTGGCCTGTGACTCTGGATCGATTAAGTTCTGATTTCTACGAAATCTTTGTAAATTTGTCTCAGATGCGTTTACTTCTTCACTAGCTTTACTTAACTGTTCCCTGATGATTTGTAGACCTTTTTGTAAACGCGAAGTCTGTTGTTGTTTGTTATATTCCAGATAAACTTGTCGAATTGCATCCAAAACTTTTTGGGTTTTTTCAGGATCTCCAGCAGTATATTCAACTTGAAATATTTTTGTAGCGACATTATCTTCTTTGCTCCTGATTTGAGTTAAGACCAAAGAAGCTTTAATTTCCGCTGAAGTTATATCTGGATAATTAGACTGAAGTTTATCAACTGCTTTTTGGATGAGTCCCGAACCTTGCATCAAGTTAAGCTGAGTGGCAGTATCTATGACCACGTTAGAGTCAGTAAACTGATTGTCTACCCCCGCGCCACCTTCCGTTTTACCTTGATAGTTAGGTTCTACTAGCAATTGCATAGAACTTTTATAAGTAGGCTTTGTTTTTACAGTTACTATGCTGGCAATAGCAATAGAACTAATTAATACTGCTAAGAACCAAGGAAATCTTCGCACAAATACGGCAAACATTTGCCCGTAACTTGGTTCATTTTCAGAAGCTGGAGCTAGATGAGGATTTAGACTAGTTTGAACCACTTTTATATCCTTGTCTTCAAGACTTACGCTAAGAGATTCTCCGAAAAATACCTATTTTTTTACGAACCGCCAATGAGGAGAGAGCAAATAAATAGGTAATCTGATAGTGGAAAATTCAGAAATCAAATGAATAATTGCTGCACGCCACAAGCTTGATTGATAATTTGCTCAACCTTGCCAAAGAATGCATTTTCTGAAAAATTTGCTACTGCATGATTACGGATGCGATCGTAATCCCAAGAAATACCGTTAGCTTCTAGTAATGCAACTTGGAGAGATTCGGGTGTTTGTCTTTTGAAAAAGACTCCTGTTTCACCTGGTATTTGAGTATCTAATACTCCACCTGCTCCATAAGCGATGACTGGTGTACCGCTAGCGTTAGCCTCTACTGGAACTAATCCGTAATCTTCTAAGGCTGCGACAATAATAGACTTGGCTTTGGAAAACAAGTCTTTGCGGGTTCTATCACTTACGTGTCCCAAGAACACAATATTTTGTAATGCTTTGGATTTTAACCGTGCTAGTTCTGGCCCGTCACCAGATATTAATAGCCGCCACCCCAACCAATTAAAAGCTTCGACTATTATATCAAGTCGCTTATAACCGATCATCCGGGCGGAGGCCAGATAATATTCATCTTTTATATCTGAAAAAACAAATTTACTAGTATCAATTGGATAGTTCACCATCATTGCCTTTTTGCCATAAATCTTTTCAATTCGGCGGGCAACAACACTAGAATTAGCAATGTAAAGGTCAGGCTCCTGTGCATATTTCAAGTCTACCTTTCTCATGACTTGAAATACTTGTTCGATTAAAGGAGCAAAATATCTATAGTCCCCGTACTCTCTTAAATAAGTTGCTGTATCCCATAAGAAACGGGTGACGTTATGACAAAAACAAATATGGTGGGCATTAGGATTTTTTCGTACTGCTTTGGCGAAGCTGGTGCTACTACTAATAATTAAATCGTAGTCTTGCAGATCCAAAGCACGAAAGGCAGGAAAATATAGAGGAGCCATTGACCTGAAATATTTTGCTGCACCAGGAATCTTTTGTAAGAAGGTTGTATTAACTATGCGATCGCCTAGATCGATCGTTTTTTGAGGATCGTACAAAGATGTGAAAATATCTGCTTCGGGATAGCGCTTACAAAGCAGTTCAAACACACGCTCTGCCCCACCTCGCTGGGTTAAATAATCATGGACGAGAGCAATTTTCATGAAATTTGACCTAAAGTTTCGATCGGGTTTGTTGAAACGCTCCCCAGCAAGTTACTATCCTGTCCGCTTAGTTACTCATTAAACCTCAAGAACCCCACCCCGCCAAAGCTACGCTTTGTCTCCCCTCCCCGCCTGCGGGGAGGGGTTGGGGGTGGGGTGCAATGACTGTGGAAATCATAACTAATTATCCGGACTTGATATTACTATCAACAACTTTAGTGTCCCGCAGTATAGCTTTCTATCCTCTTGATGAAATTCTGGCGACAAATATATAGGGGCGTACAGCTGTACACCCCTACAGCTAATTCATTTGTGGCAAATGTTTTTAGAACCGATATTATCCAACTGCTACTAAGATTTTTTCTGGAGCGAAATAGGCATTTTGCTCGGCTCGTAATTGGTCGCAAAGTCTGCCTTCAGGTAATTCTACATCCTCATAAGTGAGGACTCGATCTTTAGAAATATCTCGTTTGAGGCGGCACCCTTCAGCCAAACCCATTGGTAGAAGATTTTGCTGTTGGACGATATCGGAATTTTCACATTGTCCGTAGGTCATGTAGTAACCGATGCCATCTAAGGTTTCTCCTGCTTTTAGGTCGATTTTGGCGGTGGTGACAACATCTACTAGCGGGCCTGCTAGTGGAGACATAACGGCATCACCAAATAAAACAGCACGCGCTACGGACAAGGGAACTTCAAAATGACAGAGGTGATAAGGAGTATAGAAGCTGTAAAGTGGGCCTTCGCCTAATTTGTATAAGTTGAGATAGTGGCGTTGCTTGGGGTCGTCGTGAGTGGCAAATACGTATACGCCTGGGCCTGGTTTTGCTCCAACTACATAATCGACGATGCCGCCCAGTTCTTTGAGTTGTTCAACATCATATAACTGGGTCATTTCATCGACATGACCGCTGAAGTCATATCCCAACATTCCCCGTTTGGCGACTTTCATGCCTGTGGCATTGGCAACGATCGCTTGCTCGAAGGAAATTTTGCTTCCGTCGGCGAAGCTAGCCACCATGTGGGGCTTTTGACCCCAACGTTTAGCAAATCCTTCCTGGGTGGTGGGATTGCGATAGGGGTCTTGGAGTCCTTTAATGTTACCGCACAATAAGGGAGTTAAACCAATGCTTTTTACAAAGCGATAAAGGTTCATTTGTACCCCTGGCTGATCGCCATCACAAGCGCTGAGAATCACACCTGCTTTGTCGGCATACACTTTCAGGATGGGGCCAATGGTGCCATCGAGTTCGGCATTCATCATAATCACATGTTTGCAATGGGCGATCGCTTCCATAACAATCTGAGCGCCAAATTCCACTGCACCCGTGACTTCGATTAATGCATCGATGCCTTCAGCCCGACACAGTAACTTAGCGTCTTCTGTGACTGCATACTTACCGTTAGCGATCGCATCTTCTAATTCGCTGATAGTTGCAACAACTTGAATATCTTCAATTCCTGCTTCCGAATAAGCTTGTTTAGCTGCACCAATCTGACGATTAGAGATAGCAACTAACTCCATTCCTGGCACTGAATTGACAATTTGGTTGGCAATTCCTCGACCCATAAAACCAGCACCAATCATTCCCACCTTGATAGGATTTCCTGCTGCTGCACGGGCTTGTAAGGCGCGATCGATAATAATCATGAACTAAACTCCTTTTTGGAACTGTTTGTTGTGTTACAAATTCTCGATAATTTTGCACTTAATAATTCGTTACGGCTAAACATTAAGTACATTTTCATTAATGACAGCTACTAACTGGTTTTTTGCTAGATGTTATAGTTGACAGTCATTAGTCATTTGTTCTTTGTAATCACAAATGACAAAGGACGACCATAACAAAAATTTTCACAATCTCATTTAGGATCGCTATATATAGCAACAGTTAAGGTGGTTAGGACATCAACAGACGATAAAACTTAGACACAAAAAGGCTTTTCACCCAGTCCCCAGTCCCCAGTCCCCAGTCCCCAGTTCCCAGTCCCTTGCTATAGTTATCTGGAAGCTGTACCGCCAACAGTCATCATTCTCAACAAGGGCCAATTTAAATCTTTCTCGGAGATTTCAGTCACATCTAGAGGCCAATCAATGTTAAAAAATGGGTCGTCATAGCGTAAACCTCTTTCATATCCTGGGGTGTAAAATTCACCCACTTGATATACAACTTCAGTCTCATCGGTGAGTGCTTGATAGCCATGAGCAAACATTTCTGGAACATACAAAGCGCGGCGATTTTCTGGGGTTAGCTCTACACCAATGTGTGATAAAAAGCTAGGAGATTCAGGACGCATATCAATAATTACGTCGTAGATTGCACCTTTAGTACAGCGAATTAATTTTGTTTCTGCTGCTGGCAAAATTTGATAGTGCATTCCGCGAATAGTGCCTTTTTTATAATTAAAAGACAGATTACATTGGGCAACTGTTGGCTTTAATCCGTGTGCTGCAAATTCTTGAGCGCAGAAAGACCGAGCGAAAAAACCACGATGATCTGGCTTTTCTTCTAAATCAATGATGAATGCGTCTTTGAGTGCAGTTTGAGTGAAGATCATGAATGAATAACCTTGATAGGAATATTGACGATAACAAAACTTGGCAAATTTGAAAACTTAACTTGTTAGAAATCTCATCAAAAATAGTCTTGAGCAGATTTTTAGATTAACAAGCAGCTTGCTTTAACTGAACTATATGGCAATACGGTTCAGTTAAGCAAATTTATCTGTTAAGGCAGGCAGGGGGAGCAGGGGGAGAGAAAAAAGCTTAACTGAACTGTATTGAACTATATGGCGCTATTACTGACTGGTTCAGTTAACTTTGGTTGGGGAAAAGTATTATCTCGATATTGAGTACAAACTTCTGGGCGATCGGGAGAAGTAGAAGTGTAGCACGAGAATAAAGTTAACCTATCTTCAGTGCGTGATGTACCGTGATGTATGGCTTTTTTGGGATCGACAATAATGACTGTTCCTGCCAATCCTGTACAAGATTTCCAAGCCTCTTTCGGGATAATTTCATTTAGTTCTTCATCTGTGATGCCTAAATGACCAGATTGCCAGAGCTTGTAGTAAGTACGGTAATAGTTTAATCTAAATAAAGAGGTTAAAGAGGCTGGGATATATTCAAATGGCCCGTGCTTTTCTTCAACATCATTTAAGTAAATAATGATTTTGATCATGCGGCGGTCTTCTGCATCTTTATGCCATAGTTGTGTACCAAACTGATTTTTATTAGGGAAATCTTTGCGGAGATGTACACCATGAAAAATGATTGGCAGGCCAATGTAGTTTTCAATGATGTTTAGGAGCCTTTTTTCGCTTCCCCAAGTAGCAAATTCAGGTAAATATGTAACTGTGTAAACTTGGGGAAATGTTTCCTTTGAATCGTCATGATTGCCAGATTCCATTTGGGACGAATAACCATAAGCTGCCTTGAGCAATTCTGCTGTTGAATCGAATCCCAATTCAGCAAGTGTGGTAATATGAATACCATCACATTTAAGGTCATCAAGAATTTTGCGATCGCCTGCTTCTAGTGAAGGCAAATTAGCAGCGTGTTTTAAAAGTGCTAATCTGTAAACTAATTCAGATCCCAATGAAGATATTTTGCGTTTAATCTTGAGCAGCATGACATGACTACCTTTAATAGACTATCGGCTATTTTCTACTTGCTGCCTTAACTCTGCTCTGGGATAAGTATCATCCCAGTATTGGGTGCAGAGTTCTGGTCTTTCAGGAGGGTTGGCGGTGTAACAAAAGAATAGTGTTGAGCGTTCTTCTGTGCGGACTGTGCCGTGATGCAAAGCATTTTTCGTATCTACAATAATGACTGTACCTGCTGGCCCTGGGCAGGATTTCCAAGCTGATTTGGGGATGACTGGTTTTACTTTTTCATCATCGATGCCCATATAACCTGATTTCCAAAGTTTGTAGTAAAGCTGAATATAATTCCAACTAAACAAGGAAGTTAAAGAGCGGGGAATGTATTCAAAAGGCCCAGTTTTTTCTTCGACATCATTCAAGTAAATAAAGATTTTGATAATGCGGCGGTCTTCAGCATCGCTGTGCCATAGCAGTGTGCCAAACTGATGTTTGCTAGGGAAATCTTTACGTAAATGTACACCATGAAAAGCAATAGGCAGACCAATATAATTTTCGATCAGATTGAGAAGTCTTTTCTCCATTGCCCAGGCATAAAATTCTGGTAAACCTGTAACCGTGTAAATTTGTGGCAGCTTTTCATCTAGATGGTCGTTGTTGGGATTTTCCATCTGAGACAATTGCTGATAAGCAGCTTTGAGCAGTTCGGAGCTAGAGTTGAAGCCTAAATCTGCCAGTGTTGTGACACAAACACCGTCTTTTTTGAGAGCTTTGAGAATGTTGCGATCGCGCCCTTCCAATGCTGGCAAATTTCTGCTATGCTTCCAACGAGCTACATAATATTCAAAGTCAGCAGATAATGTAGATAATTTGCGTTTAATTAAATTAAACATATGGGAAACTCTTTCTAATTTCAATGTCGATTTATCAGTAATTTAGTAGCTTATGGCTTATAGCTCCGTATTTCTTGAGCAGGTATTTCACTTGATTCTGCTAAACTAAATTCTTTAGAAATCATCACGTCAAAAGCACATAAACCGACTAAAGCCAAAAATGGGACTACTGTCTTAATGGCAGACATAGGCCATCTTCTTAAAGCACCTAAGAAAACTCTCAAGTTGACTTCTTTACCATTTTGCAAAAGCATCCGCCTACAAAACTGCTTAGAATATCCACTTTGCTCCAATTTCAAAATTACTTCGGGTATGTGTTTGTATTGCATTAACAGTGCAGATTTTGGTTCTTTCTGCCAATAACTCACACCCACAACACATTCCAAATAAGTCTCTTTCGTGACAATTACACGACCATTAGCAGCACAATACCCGGCTAAATATGCTAAAGATATCCAGTTATTCTCAGCATCTTGCCAATTTTGTAGAGCGTGTTTCACTAAATCAGTGCGGTAGATTGTCGCAGTCAGAAAAATAACTGCTCCGATACTTTTTGAGAAACAATGCTCAAATATAGCTTTACCATCACCATCACCATCTTCACTATCTATATCAAACCAGCGATTACCAACAATTGTTGGTGGATGAACTGGTTCGCCAGTAATTTGGTTACGACCGGAAAAGTTGAGAAACAATAATGATAAATCTTCATATTGCTTAAGTTTGCTAATTACATAAGCAATGGCTCTATCTTGGATTGGGTCATCATCACCAATCGTCCAAACATATTTTGTTGTAGTAGAATTTAGGCAATACATAATATTTTTGACGACGCCTAAATTTTGAGGATTTTTATTTGATTTAAATGGGATATTACTAAGTATCATTTGCCATTTTTTAATCGTATCCTGAGTATTGTCTGTTGAACAATTATCAGAAACTAAAATTTCACAATCATCTTCAAAACCTTTAATAGCTTGAGCTAGCCATGCTAACTGTTTATCTAGCAATTCAGCACGGTTATAAGTCGGTATAGCAATGGTGAGTAATTTCTGCATGGTAAAAATAGTAGTTAATAAATTGATATATGAATGGTTACAGGTTAGTTTCTAGCTGTTTGGGTGGAAAAAGAATTGTCCAAGCTGATATGCTTAACAAACGTAGGTAAGGAATAAATATCTTGATTGTCAATAAAGGCCAACGTTTTAAAGCACCTAATAAGATTTTCAAGTCAGTTTTTTGATGGAAATTCTGCCAAATCATTTCCTGACAAAATTTATGAGGATATCCTACTTTTAGTAGTTTTATATAAACTTCAGGTATGTATGCATATCGCATTTTAAAGTTCCATGTCGGGTCGAGATCCAAAAGACTAGCACCCATAGTACATTCTAAATAAGTGTCTTTCGTGACGATGACACTCCCATGAGCAGCACAAAATGCAGTCCAATATGCTTGAGATGCCCAATTATTAGTAGCAGACGGCCATTCTTGTAAAGCGCGTTGCACTAGATTTGTGCGATAAATTGCTGCTGATATAAAAAGTACACCACCAAAATTTTCATACAGATAACTTTGAAATACAGTTTTACCATCAACTTTTAATTCGTCGTTATCACTATTCAACCAGCGTTCGACAACAAGTTGACCTGTTTGTTTTTGGCGACCAGAGAAGTTTAAAAACATTAGTGCTAAATCTGAATGTTTTTTTAGTGTTGTTAACACATAATCTAGGGTTCTATCTTGAATTGGATCGTCATCACCAATTGTCCAAATATATTTACTAGTTGGAGCTTTTAAGCAACAAGCAATATTACTCATTACACCAATATTTTCACTATTTTTATTTGATGTAAATGTGACATTACTAAGAATTGTCTGCCACTTATTAATAATTTGTTGAGTATTATCTGTAGAACAATTATCAGAAATAAATATTTCACAATCAGACTCAAACCCTTTAATAGATTTGGCTAACCAAGCAAGTTGTTTATCTAAAATCTGGGCACGATTGAATGTAGGAATTGCGATAGTCAGCAATTTATTCATCTTCTGCTTTGTTTCTTTAGCTTTTTCTCAAAATGTAGCGATGCAGTCTAGCGGCAATTTATTTAGCTTTCAGATGGCTAACTCGATTACTAATGCTAAGGTGAGCGCCATAAAATTTAACTTGTTGATTGCAAATAATTTGATGGATGGAATAAGTCCGAATCAAATAGTATTGATTCGGAAGCTTAGATTGTTTTTCCGTTGCGGCTAGGCAACTTGAGCTATTTTTTATTCCAGAAGAAATCTTTGTCAATTTGCTCTGTCCGAATTAGATACTCTAGCTGTTTTAAACGAGTAAATCCTCTAAACAAGAAAGTATCTTCAGCCATGTGTATTTGACTGAATAAATCAAATAGCTGCTGGGCACCAAGTCGGGCATTCCAATCACATTTAAATCCAGGTAGGATTGTGTTGATTTTCTCGAAGGATACGCGATAGCTGCGGTTATCTGCGCCGTTGTCACCAAAAGATAGTTTACAATCTGGGAAAATATCAGCAATAATTTCTGCGATTTCTTTAACGCGATAGTTATTCGCTGTATCTCCCACGTTGAAGATTTGCTTATGTACAATGTCTCGTGGTGCTTCTAAGGTGCAGACTATTGCTTTGCAAATATCCAATGCGTGGACTAATGGCCGCCAAGGTGTGCCATCACTAATCATTTTGATTTCTTTGCTAGTCCATGCCAACCCTGCTAAGTTGTTTAAAACAATATCGAAGCGCATTCTGGGAGAAGCACCAAAGGCTGTTGCATTCCGCATAAAGGTAGGAGAGAAGTCATCGTCAGCGAGTGGTGCGACATCTCTTTCTACCAGAGTTTTACATTCTGCGTAGGCTGTTTGGGGATTAACTGCGGATTCTTCTGTGACATCACCTGCGGTAGCAACACCGTAGACACTGCACGAAGACATATATACGAAGCGACGCACACCCATAGCCTTAGCTAGGCTAGCCAGACGAACTGAACCTACGTGATTAATTTCGTAAGTAATATTGGGTGCTAATTGTCCGGCGGGGTCGTTGGAAAGTTCCGCCATGTGAACTATGGCTTCAATCCCTTCCAAATCATCAGGGGTAATGTTGCGGATATCTTTGTTGAGGGTTTTGGGTGTCACTCCACTAGGGTTGTAAAGCCAACCAACTTTATAGAAGCCGGTATCTAGACCAATAACTTCATGTCCTCGTTCGATTAACAGAGGTGGTAATAGTGAACCTAGATAGCCTTCTGTACCAGTTACTAATATTTTCATTGTGGTTAATTCCTTTGTATTGATAAGTTAAATTCTTCGTTTAGTAGGGACGCACAGATATTGCCCTATAGGGTGTTGCATCTAAGAGGGAACCGCTATATTTTTCGTTGGTATGCAATAACTTGACCTCACTTCCATTCCTCTCTCCTAAGAGGAGAGAGGCTTTGAATCTTACTCCCATTCCCTTGTAGGGAAGGAGTTGGGGGTTAGGTCATTGGACTAAAACCAGAAGCGCTATGTATACGGCTAACAGTTATTACATAGTTGCCGACTAGCCCATTGGGTAGCAGGACTCTATAGCGGTTCTTAATTGATGCACTATACTTTTTTCTTGGGAGATGGGTATCTTACCCGTCTCTTGTATTTCCAGGCTGGAAAAGATGCCGACTATACAAGATTCATCCTTTTATTCAGCAGTCCCGGAAATAACAACTATGATATCTATGCAGTGACTACACTCTCTAGATGCGAAAGTTGGGGAATTTCTGCCACAAGTGCTTTGCCGATTTCTAGAGAAGATGTGGCAGCAGGAGAAGGAGCATTGCAAACATGAATGGAGTTTTGACCGGAAACAATCAAAAAGTCGTCTACAAGCTTGCCATCGTTCATTAAGGCTTGAGCGCGAACTCCTGCATGGGTGGGAACTAAGTCTTCTGCTTGCACTTCGGGAATTAGTTTTTGTAAACTTCTGGTGAAGGCTGCTTTGCTAAAAGAACGAATGATTTCTTGGATGCCTTCATCAGCGTGTTTAGCTGCTAACTTCCAGAAACCGGGATAGGTGATGACTTCCATAAAATCCCGTAAGTCAAAGTCGGTTTTTTTGTAACCTTCGCGTTTAAGGGATAAAACCGCGTTTGGCCCTGCATGGACGCTACCATCAATCATCCGGGTAAAGTGGACACCCAGGAAGGGGAAATCTGGATTGGGAACTGGGTAGATTAGTGTCTTGACTAGATAGCGTTTTTCTGGGGTGAGTTCGTAGTATTCTCCCCGAAATGGCACAATTTTGGCTTGGGGTTCAACTTGACCTAGTTTGGCGGTGCGATCGCTATGCAATCCAGTACAATTAATTACAAAGCGGGTTTCAAAGCTACCCTTGTTTGTTTGCAGTACCTGATTTTTACCACTTGGAGAGATTTTCAGGACTTTTGTATTCAGGTGCAAATCTCCACCCTGCTGTTGAATTAGCTGGGCATATTTCAAACAAACTTGCTTGTAATTAACAATACCAGTTGAAGATACCCGAATCCCACCTACACATCTTACGTGAGGTTCAATTTCTTTGACTTCTTCGGGGCTAATTCTCTTAACTTCTATGCCATTGTCTAAGCCGCGTTGGTAGAGATTTTCTAAGCGTGGTAGTTCTTGTTCTTCAGTTGCAACAATTACCTTACCACAAACTTCATGGTCAATTCCATGCTCTTGGCAGAATTCTACCATTGAACGAGAACCATCACGACAAAATTTAGCTTTGAAACTCCCTGGCTTATAGTAAATACCAGAATGAATTACCCCGCTATTATTGCCAGTTTGGTGAAATGCCCATTGACTCTCTTTTTCTAGTACTAAAATCCGCGCATTGGGATAGCGTTTTCCTAAAGCCAACGCTGTTGAGAGTCCAACTATTCCCCCACCGATAATCGCAAAATCATACATTAGTATTATCGCACTTCAAATTACAGTAAATCTATAAAGTCATTTGTCATTTGTCATTTGTCATTTGTCATTTGTCATTTGTTATTTGACTCCTGACTCATAACTCCTAACTCCTAACTCTTCTTACCATACCTTCCAAGGAGCCTGATTGTTTTTCCACAGCCCTTCGAGATAGTTTTTATCACGTAAAGTATCCATCGGTTGCCAAAACCCATCATGTCTGAAAGCTGATAGCTGTTCCATATCAGCTAGCTTTTCTAATGGCTCTTGCTCCCACACTGTAGAGTCATCAGCAATTAAGTTGATTACTTCTGGTTCTAACACAAAATAACCACCATTAATCCAAGCTCCATCACCTTCAGGTTTTTCCCGAAAGCTGGTGATTTTGGTTTGCTCATATCCTAAAGAAATAGCACCAAAACGTCCAGCTGGTTGAACGGCTGTGAGTGTTCCTAAGCTATTTTGTTCTTTATGAAATTTAACTAGCTCGGTGATATTAATATTACTGACACCATCGCCATAAGTAAAGCAAAAAGTCTCATTACCAAGATGTTCGCTGATTCGCTTTAAGCGTCCGCCTGTCATTGTATTATCACCCGTATTTACTAAGGTGACGCGCCAGGGTTCTGCATAACCAGAATGCACGTTCATCTGGTTAAAGCGCATGTCGAAGGTAACATCTGACATGTGTAAGAAGTAGTTAGCAAAATACTCTTTAATGATGTAACCTTTGTAACCACAACAAATAATAAAGTCATTAATGCCGTGGGCAGAATATGTTTTCATTATGTGCCAGAGAATTGGCTTACCACCAATCTCAACCATCGGCTTGGGTCTAACACTGGTTTCTTCACTGAGGCGTGTACCAAGACCTCCAGCCAAAATCACCGCTTTCATGCAATTACCTCGGAGATTTGTAGGGATATGATTATTCGACTTTTTCGAGATGAAGAGGATGCACTTCAAGGGAGAGAAATGTATTTCTGATTTCTGTTTCTCCGTCAATAATCTAACTGTAATTTCCGATGAAATTATAAAGGTAAGATAAATTAAAATCTTTTCTATATAAAAGCTCTATGAATATAGCAAGGGACTGGGGACTGGTGACTGGGGATTGGGTGAAAAGTCTTGTTGTGTCTAAGTTTTATCATCTGTTAATGTCCTAACCACGAAGGCTTGTGCTATATCTATAAATACAGAAATAAATTACTCAATGCAATAAAAATATTACCTATAAAATAACTAGGATTAGCTGGCGCTAACCCTAGTCATGCTTGATTTTTTCAATCAAAACCAACAATATGTTAGTAACAAAACTTACTTGTTTCTAGTTAGTTTTTTCGATGTTACTTGAGCCTTGGAATAAAGGGTCACATTTGTTTTCGATGACTACACACATATTACTGAGTGCTTGTTGATAATTATCCATGTCATCTTGCTCAAGAAATATTTTGGCAGATGCCTGTATATCTTCGACAGCTTTCGCTTGGTTTTTGTTAGCTTCACTACCGCCATATTGTGCCAGTTCATAGCGAACCATACCTCGTTTGAGATATGCTTTTGCTAGTTTAGGGCTGAGAGTTAATGCTTGGTTAAAGTCAGCGATCGCTTGATTATATTCTTGCTGATAATTACTGCTATATTGAGCAATTTGATAGTAGACAACACCCCGCTGGAAGTAAGCTTCGGCTTTCGAGACATTAAGTTGTATGGCTTGAGTAAAATCTGCGATCGCTTTTTTGTAAGCTTGTTGAGATTCACCGCTGTATTTAGCCATTTGGGCGCGGACAATGCCCCGTCTGACATAAGCTTCAATTTCATTATTATCTAGACCAATGGCTCGATTATAGTCTGCGATCGCTAGATTATATTCTCGATCGGGATCGTTGCTATATTCGGCGAGCATATAGCGGGCATTGCCCCGATTTACCAGAGCTTTGGTTTGATTGGGATTGATTTTCAGAGCTTGGCTATAATCTGTAACTGCTCCTTCGTAGTCTTTCAGGTTATAGCGGGCATTACCACGATTTACAATTGCTCTAGCATGTGTCGGTTCTTGTTCAATTGCTTGGCTAAAATTGACAATTGCTTTGTCATAGTCTCGCTCTTTATAAGCAATATAACCTTGCTGATAGGAATCAGCGAAGCTGAGTTTATTATTTGGCTGGGTAGACTTGATTGTTTGTTGGGTGTAAGCATTTTGGGAAACTAACGGCTGAGTAAATTTAATCATTACGTCTGCATATCCCAATAAACCAAAACCCAGCAAACAACAAATAATCGGGTACAACTTTGACTTTTTGGAAGGTTTATATGAACCGCTGGGAGTCATTACTGGCTGCCAGTAATTAGCTAGCTGCGGTGACATGGCTCGCTGGGGAAAATGCGGTGTCTGATTGTAGCGTTTTCTCGCTTTGACTCGCGGTTGGAGATGTTCTCTAGCTTCTATAGCCCGATGTGATGGAAAGGGGTCGCGTCCACCTAATCGCACGGTACGTTCGCACCACGGACAGCTACGCATGTGGTTGTTGTAGCGATGCTGGGGATTTGTTGTGCAGGTAATCAGGGAATCTTCGGCTTCAGCGATGGCTGAGAGCCAAGTCTGGGCACTGGGGCGTAGTTGTGGGTTGTTATGACCCTCTTCAAAACAACGGACAAATAATTCCTGTAAGCTGGGATGGAGAATTTCCCAAGGGGGGGCAATGGGTGTCGGCAGGTAGGGTACGTAACGCTTTTGGCTGTAAGTGAAATGACCAGACGCAATGCGTGCTTCGTAAGGTGGTGGCTCAATCGCACCTTGAAAAATCCCCGAAAATGGGTGAGTGCCTTCCATTAAGAGTTGGAATACTAGCACCCCTAATCCAAATAAATCGTGAGAAATTTCGCGATCGTGCTGGGCAAAAGTTTTATTCTGTAGTTCTGGTGGAGTAAACTCTGGTTTACCCACTGGGCAGCGATAAACAACATCGCTGTTTGGGTCGGTTACTTGGAAAGAGTCTGTGTCTATCAAAGTCACCAGTGCCGTATCACTGACGAGGATATTAGACTCGTTCACATCACCAATACAATATCCACTAGCGTGCAAAGCGGCAAAAGCTGCCGCCAAGTTTCGAGCCGTGCGGAGCAGGTACTGATAGTTGAATAGAGGGCAATGTTGCCGACGAGTTCTGGGGTTGTAAAAGTCGATGATTGGACGCATCCCCTGAATACGTGGCATCAAAAACCCCAGGATGCTATTTTTGCCATCTGCTGCCCGCAATAAATCCTCTGGCCAAGCGATAGAGATATGCCCTAAACTCGCCGTAGGGTTTTCTGGCGGGTTGGCAAGCATCGCCTGGAGTTTCTCAGCATGGGCAACGGTTGGCTTGTGGTAAATCTTCGCCACCAAGTCGTTATCGGCTGGCACTGCATAAACGCAAGCTTCACCGCCACGTCCCAAACTGACATTGAGACTGAGGATTTCTTTTCTGGGGGAACAACGTAGTACCTGCATAATGAAATTACCGCTAACGGAAGTTATTGTAAGATGTGAAACCTGTAGATTTGTTGCTCATGAGTCGTTGAATGCGGCTATAATGAGTGTTAAGTCATCATCAGTGCGTTGCGTAATCCGCTCTGAGCGTAAAAATTTTACCAATTGCTCCTTCGCTTCTGTCTTATCCTCGGTATTGGCGACAAATTCAAACAGCGGAAAAAAGAATGGTTTGTGAGGTTCGCCAACAACCATATTCAAAGCCAGCATTTGTAATCCGTCGGTGATGATACCAACGTTTACTATGTCTGTGCGCCATAATCTCATTTGTGCTGTATCTAAGGCATTGGGTGAAGTTAAAAAAGTGGTTTCGTTGATGTATTCACCACTGTCAGGCATCGTCAGTGCCAATAGGTTGCCCAGACTATCTTTAGCCACTGCCAAACCATCGCCTATCTGAACTACAGCTACAACTTCTGGTGTGGCAACCAGCATAATTAAGGTAGTTGCTAAATCTTGAGGCTGTTTGTCACAAGTAGCTGCCTCATCTTCCACAGCTTTTTTGGCGGCGAATATGGCATCATTTAAGAGCGATCGCACCAATGTATCATCAGTCAAACTTTTTCGAGTCAGCCCCTTGGTAGAAATGTTTTCGATTGCTGTCTCCACAGCAACCATCGCTCCCACTTTCCCAAGGCTAGCAGAACCCGCGCCATCTGCTGCGGCCGCCACTAAAACATTATCTGACAATATCTGCCAGTGATGAGCATCCTGACATAATTGATTGTTTTTTAAGTGACTTGTACCACATACAGACGCAGCCACAATCCGCCATTGAGCAATCTGTTTTGATATGTTCATAAATTTTTTTTCAAGCAGCTAGCTGTGTAAACATCAAGCTGCAATTTTTCATTAAACAGTCCCCCAACCAATCGGCGGTAGTGCTACCTGTTCGTCTACTTGTGAATGAGAAACAGCCGACATACTAGTTGACAGCCAGACAAACATCTCGATAAAATTTAATCCTTTAAGCTTTAAAGGAGTACGTACAGTTATTTGATTTAAACGCGTCATATTCGCATTTTCTACACCAACTGTAAAGAATGCTACCCGCTTGTTCGCCTCGTCTCCCTGTAGACGCTGGGATGCTTGCTCTACCACTTGCTCTAATTCACCTTGGGGTTCTCCATCGGTAATCATAAATACCCAAGGACGATAGTAAGCAATCCCGTTGGCACGATACTGAGATTTCCGCTCTTGAATTATGTCCAAAGCTTTATGAATTCCCGCACCCATTGTAGTCAAGCCTTGGGCTGTCAAAATCGGCGGATTGAATTGATCGGCAGTCACAAAGTCTTGTACTACATTGATATTACTATCAAAAGTGACGATCGCCACTTCCACGCGTCTCGCGGCTAAGGAATTTTTGACTAGTTCATCCTTTAAGCTTAGTAAACCTTGATTTAAAGCCTCAATCGGCTCTCCTTGCATCGACCCAGATGTGTCTAATAAAAGTACACAAGGACAACGGGGTTCTGGGTTCTCAGCAAATTCTACTACTTCATCAAGTCTTAATGTATCATGCATAACTTTTTGTGTTATGTTAAAGTCCAAAGCTTTATTTCCCTTTGCTCAGAGTATATAGTTCCAATCGCCGAGGCGACTACAGAATATAGTATCTATTGGTAGATGCTCTAATCTTTATTAAACAAATTATTTTCATGAAGTTCTCTATATATTTTAGATGAACTTGAGTACAGCTTAGTTTAGCAAAAAAGAGTTTATCAAAACCCAGCATTACCTGTTGTAATGTATCTACCAAAAATTTATATCCATTAAACCTACAGTACAATAAATACGTAAACTTTTTTAGATAAGTTTTTAAAGATTTTATGTAGAAGAATCGTTTCTTTAAGGAAAAGTAATTAACCATAATTAAACTTGTTAACTCTATAAGTATATCAGTGTAACTACGCAAATTTGGAATTAAATTTGCTTTTTGAAGTGAGTGCGCATAAATAAACGTCATTATTAAGGTCTTCACTCAAGAGTTGTCAGTAGCTAGTAAAATCCAGAATTAACCAACATCTACTGATAATCTCGCTATGATAGATGCTTACCCTTATTCATACCTACTTGTTTTTTGAGATAAATTAAGTAAAACGTGCTAAATGTAACAAAGGATTTATAAACCTTACAATTTTTAATGTATGTACATATTTTCAAATAAATAATTTGTGGTTAGAAAAATATTACAAAGAAGAGAATACTTTATAGCTCATATTTTCAATCTACAAATGTTCGCTTGTTGATTCCGCAAAAAACTTGAAAAATATGAATAACTCAGGTACATTCACCAAACTACGTCCTCTAAGTTTGTTAAGACAATTATCTAATTGTTCAGACAGTACTTGTTTACAAGTATTGAGTAACTCAGTTTATTGGTCGATTTACTTAGAACAGGGCAAAATAACTTACGCTACCCATTCCGTGGAACCCTTCGATCGATTAGAACGCCATTTGCGACGCCTCAGCCAGCAAATTCCACTCCTGACTAATGAGGTTCGCTCTCAAGTACGGCTGATGTTTGAACCTGACTCACACAGTCAGTTAATCAAAGATGACACTAATTCGAGAAGCCACCCTCCTGAGTATCAGGCTATATCCTGGCTTGTTAGTCAACAACATCTACATTCTACACAAGCAGCAGTACTGGTTCAAGAATTAGTTAAAGAGATAATTGAATCATTTTTGCTCATCAAAGAAGGTACTTATGAATTAACAGAACCAATTGAGAGAATGCCAAAAATTTGTCGGCTAGGTGTCGAAAAAATTCTAGAGTATTGCCAAGTAAGATTACAGAATTGGCAGGCTTTTATACCTAAAATTTCTTCTGCATATCAACGTCCATATCTATTGATTAATAGCAAGTTTGATGACCAAGATTTACCAAACCTACAGCCAGATTTAATTAACTGGATGAAGGGTTTTAGCCTGTGTCATCTGGCTGTAATTTTGAATCAAGATGAAATTCAACTAGCTCGCAATTTATACCCTTACATCCTTAAGGGTGCGATTATCCTTCATGAACCCGATCCACCTTATGATAAGTTACCAAAGATTTTTGAGGAGCAATCGCTTTTCTCAAAATTGATTTCAGGGTTAGTTGACACGAAACAAGAACTAAGTAACACTGTCAATTCTTACCAAAATATTCCTGAAGAGAAAATAGTGCCTGTTCAGCGATTACCACAGATTTCTACTCCTTCCAAAGAAAACTTTCAGGAACCAACAATATCAAATAACATAAATTCTGCTTCTCCAAGAGTAACGGCTGCTACTGTGACAGTAAAAAAAGTCCACAAAATAGTTTCTGTAGATGATAGCCCTACAATTCTTAAAGAAATCAGTTATTTCTTAGAAAATGAAAATTTTTCTGTAGTGACTATTAACGATCCAGTGAAAGCAGTTTTGTCAATTATAAGGCACAAACCGGATTTAATTTTGTTGGATTTAAACATGCTAGGAATTGATGGCTATGAGTTGTGCCGGATTATACGAAATAATTCCTTATTTCAAAATACTCCGATTATCTTTGTCACTGGGAATAAAGGAATCGTAGACAAAGTAAAAGCGAAATTAGTTGGGGCATCTGGATATCTGACTAAACCGTTTACTCGCGCCGAATTACTGAAAATAGTATTTATGCATTTGACTTAAATTAACTACCTTACCCATTACATTTCAAAGAGTAATACTTCTGGGTTAATTACAGATTAGACTTACGCAAAAAGTGTTAAAAAGCTTAATTTATCGAACTGCCAAGAACGCCAATAACGTCAAGAATCGTAGAGTTTGCGTAAGTCCTAACAGATTGAAATTCTTGAAGTACTATAGCAATCCGAATTGAAACGTGAGAAAACACTGAGATTAAAAGTGGGTGTTTTAAAGCCTTTCACCGATTTTCTCTCTCACGAATGATTTAGGATTGCTATAGAAGGTTGATTCTTGCGCCGCTCAATGAGAGCAATGTCAACTGCAAAGCTTAACCCAGAAGTATTGTATTCAAAATGTAATCAACTCAAGTTGGTAAAAAGGGCCATTGCCACAATAGATAGGCTTACCGATGCAAAACTGGCTCCTGTCTGCTACAAACTTTTAGGCTATGGTAGAGAAATCATAATTTGGGTTGTTGTAGCCTGGATTTGATATGGCGGATGTTACAAGGTCAGAACTGCTGAGTAAACTGCTGACATCAGTTCCTATATTTTGGCTAGGCTTAGTACTACCTAGTGATATCAGTTCGCCACTAACAGAGAAATTCCAGCCTTCATTACCAACGAGTGTTTTGTTATCACCACTGGCTTCAATCCGGTTTCCAAGAAGATTGCTGTTAGTTACATTGGCAGTATTGCCACTACCAAGGATATCGTTTTTACTACCAGGTAGTGTATTGGCATTACCAAGGATGTCGTTGTTATTGCCTAAGTTCCAGTTACCGTTACCGTTGGTTGTGCTCTCGTTACCAAAGCCCCAGTTGCCATTACCTTCGGTTTTGCTGCCATCACCGTAGTTCCAGTTACCGTTACCGTTGGTTGTGTTACCGCTACCAAAATTCCAGTTACCATTACCGTCGGTTGTGTTGTTACTACCATATAGCCAGTTACCGTTACCTTGACCACTGTTGCCGGTAGCATCTGCACCATCTAATTTTTTAATATCAGATATCCAGTTGTCGCTCTTATAAGGTACAGGTTGACCGTTGCCAGTTTCAGGTAGGTTGCTACCACTTTCCTTGGAGGGCGGAGTGCTGCCAAATGGTAAGTTACCAGGAAGGTTGCCGCTACCACCAGATGCGTTACCACTAGATGCGCCACCAGTAAAGGGGTTGCCGCTACCACCAGATGCATTACCACTAGATGCGCCACCAGTAAAGGGGTTGCCGCTACCACCAGATGCATTAC
>NZ_JAVRCD010000054.1:0-56663 GCF_034530895.1 Nostoc sp. DedQUE08 | reverse complement strand
ATCCCATACATTGGCGCTTTGGCGCTGTTGTAAGGTTGTTGTCATTGTTTTATAAATGCGATTATTTGCAGATGAATTTAGGTAGGTTTGACTACCTGTTACACATATTAAAGAATTTATTGCGTTTTGTAAAGTACTTTCAGAAAAAATTTTCTCTTGGGATTTACGCACCCACAACAGGAAGTCCCCAATTTACTGAAAAAAGGGAGGCTCTGCACTTTTATCATCTAGGTGCGTTGCCCCCAAAACTCCCACACTTCTTTCTGGCAGTGAACCTTGGCGATCAATAGAAGAAATTTACTACCGATTAGCTATCAACGATTCTTCACGAATAGTTGATGGTAAGGGCGGGCGCAAGCAAAGATAAACAAGTGGGCCGAGTAGCAGGACAAACGCTACTGCCCAAAACACCTGGGGATTATTCCAGTGATGACGAGCCATATCATCGCCAAGGATTGTGGGGAATAAAAGACAAAAAAGGCAAAATGCCAAGCTCATGCCATTAATAAAGCGATCGCCTTGAAACTGCTGCACAAAATCTCCCCAGTCACCTAAGACAAACCCATAGGTGAGCAAGCCAACAGTACTTAAACTCAAAACAATCCCAAAAAAACGAGAATCTAGCAGCTGTAAAAAAGTATCCTTTTGTCCAGAAAATTCTTGATTTTGTTCGCGAAAAGCCAAATATGGTAATAAACCAAGCACTCCCGATCCTACTGATGCCAAGGCAAAAGGCCAAAAAGGAATTCGTTGCATTCTGCCATCAATGAACAACAAACCACTGTAAATTAGTAACCAGATCCCGACTAAAGAAAACAAGGAAAGGATAATTGGATTTATGTCAAGCCACTGAAGAGTAAATATATTTTTCAGCAGAATTAGGGTTTCCTGTAAATGCAAGGGCGGTGCTAACAGTAAGATATAGGCGACAAATCCAAGCCATAGTAACCACAATGCAACTTTTCTATTCATCATTTTTAGATGGGTGCATTTAACATAATTACTAATTTATAGTTCGTATTTTTTGCGTCTAAATCCACCTTTTTGTAGAACGCTGCCCTTAGCTTGTTGAAAAATAGGAGTAAATATATACGTGATTTTTGTTTCAGTTGGGGACTAAATCTCCAACTGAAACTGTCTTTAATTAGGAATTAAAAAGTGCTTTAATTTGCAGCTGTTTGCTGACTGCGTATTGCCTCAACACCTACGTCTGGTAGAGGTGGACGTACACACAAATAAATCAATGGGCCTAATAGCGGTATCAACGCTATTAGCCAGAATATCTGTGGATTTTTCCAATCACGACGCGCCATATCATCCCCTAGGACAGCTGGAAATAATAGGCAAAGTAGACAGAAATCTAAACTCATCACATTGATGAAGCGGTTGGTTTGCCACTGTTGCACAAAATTACTCCAATCTCCTCCTCTTAAACCATAGACAGCTAGAATAACGGTGGCTACCATCAAGACAACCCCAGTCACACGAGAATCTAACAGCTTGAGCAAGGTATTCTTTTTACCGACAAATTTATTATTTGGTTCTCTAAAGGCTAAGTACGGCAACAATGCAAAAGCACCAACTCCGAAAGAGACAGTAGCAAACAGCCAAGCAGGTATTTTTTGTCCTCTACCATCAATAAAGACTACTGCGCTGTAAATAAGAGGCCAGATGCCCATGAGGTTGAATAATGCTATGACTAACGGGTTTATGCCTTGCCACTGCCCAATAGAAAGGTTTTTAATTAACTCGAATGTACCAGGTTGCTCAGGAGGTGCGAGAAAAAAACCATAGACAACAAATCCCAGCCACAGTAGACTAAAGGCAATTTTTCTAAGCATGAAAGATTTAAGTAGTATTAATTATTGATTTTGCCGTTACAAATACGGCTATGTGCTTGCTATGTGGTATTGTTTCCTCCCCTAGAGGCGTAGCGGCTTGTTCCTAAAGATTAACCGCTAATTAAGGATTGAAATAACTGAAAGCTTTTGAGAGATAATCAGCAGCAGATGCTACTACTGCGATCGCACTTTCATAATCTAGACGCGTTGGCCCCAAAACTCCTACACTTCCTACGGGTATCGAACCTCGGCGATAGTTAGAAGAAATCAAGGTGCAGGTGCGTATCGGTTCTAATGGATTTTCTGCGCCAATGCGAACCGTTACTTTTGGTTTTCCACCATCCTCTAGTTCTGGTTCTTCAAATATTAATCGCCACAGTTGGTCTTGTTCTTCTTCCAGCAGGTGGATAATTGTTTGTACTTGCTGTAACTGGGAAAATTCTGGCTGGCGCAAAACTTCTGACACACCCCGAACCATAATTTGGGTTGCAGTCGGTGCAAGAGTGCGACGAGTCAATTCGGCAACTGAGTTTTTCAAAAATTCCCCGTAGCGTTGGAATTCTTGATCTAGTTCGCTCCAGTTGAGGTGGCCTAACTCCAACAGACTTCGCCCCCGCAGGTGACTATTCAAAAAGTTAGAAACAATCTGCAACTCGCGATCTATTACCTCTGAATCCCGTTGGCTTTCTTCTGGTGTTAGCGACAAATCCATCAATTTAGAATGTGTCTCATAACCATCTGTCACCACAATCAGCATGATCCGTCCGGCTTCAATTTGCATTAATTGCAGATGTCGCAATAGCGCTGTGGTCGTTTGCGGTATAGTAATCAAGCTAATACAACCACTCAAGGTTGCTAAAATCTGCGCGGCTCCTTGCAGTAGGGTTTCTAAACTCCGATCTTGCCACTGTAGCTGCTTTTGCAATGCCACCTCTACTTCTCGCCCTAAAATTTCCGTAGCACTTTGTGGAAGCAAGCTCCGCGTAGCGTCTGTCTGCGACACGCTGCGCGACCGCAGAGAAGGTGTAATTAGCTGGTCAACATAAATGCGATACCCTGAATCTGAAGGTACACGTCCAGCAGAAGCGTGTGGTTGGTAGAGCAATCCAGACTTTTCTAAAACACCCATGACATTGCGAATTGTCGCCGAGCTTACACCCAGATCGTACTCCTCAACCAAAGCCTTTGAACCAACTGGCTCTGCCGTAGCAATGTAGTGACGTACCGTTGCCCAAAGTATATGCTGTTGTCGATTTGTTAACTGAACTTCCATTATGGTATGTTTTGCTGAAGGCAGATTTTAATCAAACTCTCAAGAAATTTGTGGATTTAATCGAAACAGAAAATATTAATAATTTATTAAGATATCAAATTATCTAACTATATTATGATAAGTATTTTTAAAGTTTATATACAAAGCATTTTTTAAGATTAGGGTTGAACTAGTAGCTCAATTTTTTTGCAAAAGCTGCTAGTTATAATGTACCCCTCCGATGCTTTTTTCTAACCGTACTTTTGCATAAATTTATGCTTGCAACAGTATTATTAGATACGTATTTTCTTCAGGGGTTACTGCCGAACTGTAATTTAGAGCAATCCAACATTTTTATGCAGATGTAGGTGATGCCCAAATTTCAAACTTTCCGGCAAGCCTTTAAATAGATGTACTTCTATGTTTAGCATAGCAAAATTCAGATGGAAGAGTAAGTTCCATCTGAATGATCTATCCGAGCATAAGCTAATACTGGGGAATTGAAGAGTCTACTAATTGGGAATAGGCATCAATACCACCCGAAATATTTTGCACATTTGTAAAACCTTGAGCAATCAACCACTGGCACATTTGGGCAGAGCGGATGCCGTGGTGGCATAACACCAAGGTTTCGGCTTCGGGATTGAAGAGGGTAGGTACTCGATCTCCCCATTCGGCAAATTGACTTAAAGGTAGGTTAACAAAGCCCTCAATGCTAGCGATCGCCAATTCTTCTGGTTCACGCACATCTACTAGCTGAATACTTACATCACTAGAAGAAAGACGTTGCGCCAGTTCTTCTACACTAATTTGGTTCATGGGTTGACTAAAAGAATTCCCGATAAACAGTCTTAATCCTATTTATGGTGACAGAAAATCTCTGCCTTTGCATGAGTATCCATTCTCAAGAAGGTTGATTAATTCTGCTAGGCTTTCTGCTTAAATGGCTGTAAACCGTCTTTTTTAATAGGTTTAATGTGAATAGGCAACGTTCATTTATCGGTTTTATCGTCGCTGGGGCGATCGCCCTGCTAGTAATTGCGATCGCAGGCTTTTACTGGTTTTTCGCTAAAAGTCCGGCTAATCTCATTGCTTCTAGCTCTGGGCCTGGTGCAGCCATATTCGTGTCGAAACTGTCCCCTGCAATGGTTTCATTATTGACCAATCCTGACCGTTTGCAGGCGTTGGAGCGCGAAGAAGAACTATCTAAACTCAAAACCAGTTTATTCGCCAAGAGTGGCATAGATTACAAACAAGACATTCAACCCTGGTTAGGGGACGAAATTACATTAGCTATTACCACCTTAGATATCGATCGCGATCCAGAAAACGGACAGCAGCCAGGATATCTGTTAGCGTTAGCAACCAAGCAATCGGAGAAAAGCCGCGAGTTTGTAGAGTTGTTGTTTTCCAAACGAGCCTTAGCTGGTGCAACCTTAGCTGTTGAACAATATAAAGGTGTAAAACTGATTTCTGACAATTCTCAACCAGAACAAGACTTGCTTGCTGGTGCTGTTGTCGGTGAAAACTTTGTCTTATTTGCCAACGATCCCAAAGTACTAAGAGATGCTATCAATAACGTCCAAGCGCCCGATCTGAATTTGACTAGCTCACCCGAATACCAAAAAGCTACCAAAGAACAGATCAAAGGAGGTTTAGCTGTAGCGTTCTTGAATCTTCCCATCGTCGCAAAATGGCAAGGGTTAGAGTTACCAGAACAACTTTATAACAGCCAAATCATATCTTTAGTGTTGAATCCAAAAGGATTGCTAGCAGAAACCAGCATTTTGACTTCATCGGAAATTGTCCCTCCATCTGCACCACTATCTAAACCTGTGGGAGCATTGCAGTATGTTCCAGCATCCGCAGGTTTAGCAATTTCCGGCTTGAATTTGAGTAATTTGGCTGACAGTGATTTAGCCAAACTCTGGAAACAAGCAACAGCAACTATATATGGTTCTGAGGAAGATATAGTTTCCCGATTAGCAAAACCTTTGGCAGATGTCCAAAAACGCTGGGGTATAAATTTACCAAAAGATATTTTCAGTTGGGTAGAAGGAGAATATGCCATAGCATTGTTACCGGCGAAAGAGCAAACAACTCCTCATTGGATTTTTGTAGTAGAAAAATCCGAGAGTGTGGAAAAAGGTGTTGCTCGATTAGATGCGATCGCCTCATCCAATGGACTCAGTATTAATTTCTTAACTATAGACAAGCAAAAAATATCTGCTTGGACAGAGTTAACCACAGCAACAAAAAAAAGTGATGTCAAAGAAGGAGAATCTTTCAGCATTGAAACAAAAGTGCGGGGATTGCACACAACTTTAGGAAATTACGAAATTTTCGCGTCTGACTTGGAGACGATCGATGAAATTCTCACAACCAAGGATAATTCCATAATTGACAATCCTAATTTCAAAGATAGTATCGCGGCAATTCCCCTACCAAACCAAGGTTATGTATATCTCGATTGGACAAAGAGCCAGAATTTGTTAGAGCGTCAAGTACCGATTCTCAAACTAGTGGAAGTTTTAGGTAAACCATTTTTTAACAACCTGCGATCGCTCACAGTCAGTAGTTATGGAACTGACACGCGATCGCTTAAAGGTGGTGTCTTCTTCAAACTCCATAATTCGTGAGATTTTCATAAAAGCTCAAACTAGAGGAGGGAAAAGAATTTTTTCCCTCCTCTACTTTCTTCCCCCATAGTATTTAGGTAGATATTCTGTATGATTTACTAATTAATCGCTTGATTGCCAAAATGGCCTACTATCAACGAGCGTGATTTAATGTTGCTGTCTAGATCCAGAAATAACCAAGCAATTAACAGTCCACTTTCAAAAACATCAACTGTGGCACATTTGATTGTGGCACAACCAACTGAAATTTCACTGGAATTTTTTTATTAGAATATGTATATATCACTACTTATTTAAAAGCCTGTTGGAGGGCTACTATGAAATACTGTCGCCCCCGACTTCAGTTTCGCGGCGGTTGGCTGTTGGCTATACTTACCGCCATTACAGCTACCCCTGCAATCGCACAGACAGCAAACTTTGCCACTTTGAATTTATCAACAAACTTTGATTCATCACAAGGAACAGTGCAGGGATTTACAGGTGGTTCTTACTCATTGTCTGCCATAAGTAACCGCGATCGCGATCAAAAAGCCTGTATTGGCTTTGCCGATTCCAAACCAGATCACATTATGGTTTTGGAAAAAGACTTTCCTCAGCTAACAATCCAAGTTGATAGCAACAACAACGACACCACTTTAATCATCCAAGGCCCAGATAAAACAACAATTCGTTGCGGCGATGATACTGGCAAAAGTAAAGATGCTAGCGTTAGCGATCGCGACTGGAAAAAGGGAACCTATCGGATTTGGGTAGGTACATTTAATCCTGGAGTCAAGCGTGATTATACTTTGAAAGTGGAGCAACAGTGAAGTGGAGAGTGCTGAGTTAGGAGTTAGGAGTTAGGAGTTAAGTGATTAATAACTAATGCCCAATGCCCAATGCCCAATTCCCAATGCCCAACTTTTATGTGTAACACCTGAGAGGATAATATGGGAGAGTAGCTTGTTGTGCTTTCCGAGGGTGCTATCTCGTGCTATCTATACTGCGTGCTGACTTTCGTATCATATTTGAACGTGACCCAGCTGCCCGTAACTGGTTGGAAGTTTTATTTTGTTACCCTGGTTTGCAAGCCTTGTTATTCCATAGGCTGGCTCACTGGCTGTATAGTGTTGGTCTTCCCTTTATTCCGCGCCTGATTTCTCACTTGGCTCGGTTTTTTACTGGAATTGAAATCCACCCTGGTGCAACAATTGGGCAAAGTGTGTTCATTGACCACGGCATGGGTGTAGTAATTGGTGAAACTGCGATCGTCGGAGACTATGCTCTAATTTATCAAGGTGTCACCCTTGGGGGTACTGGTAAAGAATGTGGCAAACGCCATCCTACTGTGGGTGAAAACGTCGTAGTTGGGGCTGGAGCTAAGGTACTGGGCAATATCCAAATTGGCAATAATGTCCGTATTGGTGCTGGTTCTGTGGTTCTCAGAGATGTGCCTTCAGACTGTACTGTGGTAGGTGTGCCTGGGCGCATTATGTATCGTTCTGGAGTTCGGGTTTCACCTCTTGAACACAATAACTTACCAGATTCAGAAGCTCAAGTAATTCGTGCTTTAGTAGACCGAATTGAAGCGTTGGAAGAACAAATACAAACCCTTCAGCGCAACAATTCTTCAGAAAAAACTCCTGTTTTAGTAGGTGGTTTAGCAACGAAAGAGGATGAACTAACCCACGATCCTCGCTGGTGCAACCTCAAGGATAAGACCATCCAGGAATTTTTAGATGGTGCTGGCATTTAAAAAATTGAGAAGTTAAGAGTGAGGAGTGAGGAATAAAAAACTCCACGCCACTTGCAGGATGGAGTTTCCTATCGCTTTCAATAAAAATCATAAATGTCAGGTTTGCAGTTTCCAACTCCTAACTACTGTAGAAACGCCATTAATGGCGTCTCTACTCGAATATTTAAGGATTAATCGCTTGGCTAGACCACTCTTGCTGGTCATCACGGTGATAAAGACATCGATTTTGTGGTTCGCCGCGTAATTCTAAGTGATCTACCTGCACCGGATCGAGTAGCAGTAAACAAAAATTAGGCACTGGCTGCACGGGTTCGGGTGCTGGTGGTGCAAAAGCTCCTGGGTTTTCAACTCTGAGTTTACCAGGATGCGGCCAAGCAAACTGTAAACGCGCCGCATCACTCAATTCTTGCCACATTGCGATCCGCGCTGGCTGGAAAACCTGGTCAGAATCATCACCGCTTACTAGGGTTAAACAGCCAGCGATGCGGAATTGTTCTCGTGTATTGGGGAAATACCAGCAAACTTCTGCCCAAGGTTGTTGCTGTATTTGGTCGGCTTTGGCGCTACGGTTATCCGTGATAAATTTTAGCTGGTTTGTATTGTCCAGAAAGCCGCGAAAGACTAGGGTACGATTGGCGGGACGACCATTCGCTTGTAGCGTTGCTAGTTGCAAGTAACGAGCATAAACAAGGCTGCGGTTGCGATGGAGTGCATGAGCGATCGCACCTCGCCAAGGAGCAAGAGACATTATACAATTCTGTTGGTAATCTAACGTCAGGTATTCCTGAACATACTACCACTTCAATACTTCTGGTTGAGCGCTAGTGATTTTTAAAAGTTATCTAACGCCTAGAAGCTTTAAGATTTTGCTGCTGTAATATATATAAATTCTTAATATAAATAGTACCTAATAAGTTCCTTACCTGCTAATCGTGCTAATACGCTCAAAGCTGCTTTTCGTGTTTGTGATGTAGCTCCTCTAGTGAGTAATAAAGACATTGAACGTTATTATGTTAATTTATCGAAAGTTCGCAAGACAGAGGCAATTAATACTATTAAAACTCGCTTAAGTTTTCTGGAACCCGCCGAATTTTGCAGCCTTTTATTTACTGGACATCGGGGATGCGGTAAAAGTACAGAATTAAGGAAGATTCAGCAAGAATGAGAATCTCAATATAAAGTTATTTATATAGAAGCCGACGCTGAACTAGATATAGAGTTTGAACAAGACAAAAACGAGTTAGATTATAACGATGAGGGAATAACAGCAATTACGAGTTTAATTGAACAAAGAGTTGAAGTAGACGCAGTGTTTGAATCGCGTAAACTATTAGTAGATTTAGCAAAAGCAAGCGGCGGTCACATCCGTCAATTGATGCAAATAGCATCAAAAGCATTTATTACAGCAGCAACTCGTGAGCATGACAAAGTTACAGCTGATGATATCACTTATGCGATTAAGCAAGAGCAGTTTAATTTTGAGCGCAGTATATCAACAGAATACTATTCTGCTTTGGGTGCGGTATATGTCAATAAAGATGTTTCTAAAGATGAAATCGGCAGATTGATGCTGTTCAATCTTTGGGTTTTTGAATATAACGGCAAAAATCGCTGGAATTATGTTAATCCAGTTGTGAGGCAAATCCATGCTTTCCAAGAAGCAGTCAAATCAACCACAAGTAACCCCTGAGTTAAATTTAGAAAAAGAAACTTTTGTGCAAATAAATCAGCAGTCATTAGCGGAATTATTAACCTTTATTGACTTTGCTGATACTCAGTTAACGATTGGGTTCGTTGCTGTTAATTTTGCAGAAGATAGAAATACTTTAATTGAAATTCTCAATAACCATCCTCAATGTCATGATATTCAGTTTGAACTTCTCAATTTTGGCGACCCTAATTTGCGTTTTTTAAGGGATGAGATTATTCGTGATTTAAAAGGAATTCATTTAGAACCAGATAAAAAATTAGTTTTAATTATTATCGGTTCAGAAAAATCTATTGGTTTATCTGGAGAATATCCCCCTGTACTGCAAGATTTGAACTTTGTGCGAGACGCTTTTACTAGTAGTGTTCCTCACCCTATACTGATATTTCTGCCAGATCATGCTCTAACACGTTTAGCAAAATATGCCCCAGATTTTTGGGCATGGAGAAAAGGAGTATTTTATTTTCAAACAGTCCAGTCTACTCAAGAGTTGGCTATTGAAAAAACTATTCAGTCGGAGAGAATATTAGGAAGTTTAGATTTAGCAGAAAGGCAAGGGCGAATTGATTTACTTGAGCGCTTGCTAATGGAAGAATCAACTGATGTACGCACCCGCATTACTATTTTGCAGGAGTTAGGGGCAGCTTATAAGAGTATTGCTGAGGTAGAAAAAGCAGAATATTTTTTGCTAAAAGCTTTGAAGTTGACTGAAGAAGATGAAAATTTAGCAGGAATCAAAGCCAGCGTTCTCCACGAACTGGGTGACACTTATCATGATTTAGGAGAATGGGATAAAGCGGTGACATTGCACGAACTAGCAGGTATCTACACCAACAAAGGGGATGTGGATAAAGCGATCGCACTCTACAATCAGTCTTTGGAAATAACTGAACGCATTGGTGATGTCCAAACCAAAGCGGTGACATTGCACGAATTAGCAGGTATCTACGCCAATAAAGGGGATGTGGATGAAGCGATCGCACTCTACAAATGGACTTTGGAAATAACTGAACGCCTTGGTGATGTCCAAAGCAAAGCCGCGATGTTGAGCAATCTGGGAATTCTTTACGCTAACAAAGGGGAAGTGGATAAAGCGATCGCACTCTACAATCAGTCTTTGGAAATAACACAACGCATTGGAAATGTCCAAGGCAAAGCGGTGACGTTGAGCAATCTGGGAATTCTTTACGCTAACAAAGGGGAAGTAGATGAAGCGATCGCACTTTTCAATCAGTCTTTGGAAATAAATGAACGCATTGGTAATGTCCGAACTCAAGCAATGACTCTGCGGAGGTTAGGAGATTTGGCAGAACAGCAGGGTGAATACACTAAAGCGATATCCTATTTGCAACCAGCTTTAGAGATTTTGCAGCGATTGAAGTCACCGGATTCTGAAAGTGTGAGTGCAAGTCTTGATAGGGTAATGCGTAATTCGTAATTCGTAATTCGTAATTACAGGAGCGAAGGTTTTTTATCTCATGCAGAGGCGCACAGAAGAATGCGAGAGTGTGATTTAAGTGAATGAAAATTGCTGTAATGAGGCTTTGAACCCCATTAATGAGGCTTTGATACTCATTAATGAGTCTTTGAACCCCTTTAATGAGTTTTTACACCAATTCAATACAGTACTGCAAAAATCCACAACGAACCATGAAAAATATTTCTTCCCTACTTCCTTTTTCAAGTGAGAGAATCTGGATCTACGCCGAGCGATCGCAATCGTTCTGGTTTATTTCGTTAATGAATCTTGATAGTAATTTAAATGAGAGAATCAGAATCTATGCCGAGCGATGTCTACGACGGGCAACGCCTACGCACTTTTCAATCAGTCTTTGAAAATAACAGAACGCATTGGAGATGTGCAAGGCAAAGCAAATATCTCTACTCACTTTTTCCCTTGGCTCAGGAAAAAACTGCGAGATTTACTACCCAAGATACTAGAATTTAATTACCAATTAAAACATAATGTCTCATCGCCGCCGTTTTCGTGAGATGTGGCAAACCCTAGTTAGATTCTGATTCATCTGTTGAATATGGCTGTTTCCGAAAATAGAGAAGCATTTATTCCCTACACTCGCAGTGATATTATCAAACTTTGCTTACAAGACGGTCAGCTAGATAAAGCTGATGTCAAAAAATTTCAAGATTTCTGCCAAATCCTCATTGCATACTATCACTTTCGCTTCCACCAAACCTTAGAAGTTATCAAAGATAACTACGTACCTTTTAACCCTAATGCAGAGATTCAACCAATAACTCCACCAACATTCGAGCAATATGATGACATGGAGTTGAAAGTAGTTGAAGCCTTTGGGCATATTGTTGAAAGAGCTAATTATATTCTTTTGCCTGAATCGATTCTCAAACGAGCGCTGGCAACCAAATCTCTCATTGAATTGAAAACTCAAGTAAATTTTGAGGATTTTGACCGCTTGATCTGTTATTACCGGGGTGATAGTTCTAAGAAAATTTCGGTAAAAAAATTCTTCTTTTGGCAAGAAGAAAAGATGATTGATATTTTTGAACGGATAGTTTTGTTAGTCAAGTTCAAAGAAGCAGCTTACTTTCGTGCGAAGAAAGACAAGATCCAAGAATTAAAATTCATTCCCGGTAAGATGTATGTTTACTTCTACAAAAATATTCCAAAACTAGATGTTGACTTAATCTTTCCCAATGTAAAAACAAGTATGACCTGGAAAGATCGGTTACTATTTGGAATTCCGGCGATTGGCGCAGCAATTCCTTTAATATTAAGAACATTGCCGAATTTATTATTAATAGTTGCTGCAATTTTACTAGTACTAAACGTTACTTTTTGGGTTGAATCATTAAATGTAGAGTTGGATAAAGTCAGAAATTTTATGCCCGTCTTGGTGGCAGCTTTATCATTAGCGATCGCTTTGGGTGGATTTGCCTTTACGCAATACACTAATTACAAAAATAAAAAAATTAAATTTCAAAAAATTGTCACTGATACGTTATTCTTCAAGAATTTAGCTAGCAATAATAGTGTTTTTCAAATGTTTCTGGAATTAGCAGAAGAAGAAGAATGTAAAGAAATTATTCTGGCATATTATCACTTACTGACTAGCCCCACACCATTAACTCCTCAACAATTAGATTCTCGCATTGAAACTTGGATGGACAATAAATTAGGCACAAAGATTAACTTTGATATTCAAGGGCCTCTAAGCAATCTAGAAGATATTCGCGGCCAAATAATTCAAAATAGCAAAACAACAGACAAAGTACCAGAAATCCCTTTACTAGCCTACGACCGCCAAGGAGCATGTCACGTTTTATCCTTGGATGAAGCTAAAGCAGTGATTGATTACGTTTGGGATAATGCTTTTCGATATAACGGGATAATTTTGTAGTTTAGTCTCTCGGTTATTTGTAAACATCAAGAGGCTCATATCCCCGAATTCTTGAAGAAGTTGGGGATATTTTGCTTATTGAGTATTAATTTTCCACTTGTTTGAGTTTTTGAAAAATTTCATCAAGTGGTGACTCAGATTCATCAGGACAAAATTCTAAAGCAAGTCTCACTTTTCCTTTTTTCCATCCCAAAGTACTAAATTGTAAAACTTCACAATTTAATCCTTGAGTATACAAATTTACTTCATCCGTTTCTTCTGCTCCAACATATTCCTTAATTGCTGTAATCAAATCGCGGACTTTAAAAGTTTTAGCAATATTTAACTTATTAAAAGTGTCCGGTTGTATAGACACAACTTCATCATGGTTTAGTATCTCGAATCCATCTTCCATAAAAATCTCCTGTTAATCAATTTATATTTTCCAGAGATATAACAGTTCATCCGAAATAAAATGATGATTTTATAGATTTAGTGCTGGTCAAATAAAAATTTAGTAATAATTTGATGTCTGGTAAATTAGCCTATAATTCTCACCTTACCCCTCCCCAAAACATCGGCTACGGTGTACACACATCTTGCTAATGAAGCGCAAACCCTGGGTTTACCCCCCTTAATCCCCCCTTGCAAAGGGGGGAAATATCCGGTTCTCCCTCAATGCATCGGGGGAGTTAGAAGGGGTGAAAAGGACTTGTTGTGTATACACCGTAGCTTTACCAAGGGGAGGGTGCGCGGTAGCGCGGGTGAGGTAGTTTTATTTAAACGGTTCTTAGAAAAACCAACCGTAAGAATGCAAACCTTTACCCAAAAGATTCACACCGAGATAGCAAACCCAAACTACAAGCAAGCCGGCGGAGGCTAAAATTGCCGGACGGCGCCCTTGCCAACCGCGAGTAATTCTGGCGTGAAGGTAGGCAGCAAACACTAACCAGGTGATTAATGCCCAAGTTTCTTTCGGGTCCCAACTCCAGTAGGAACCCCAGGCTTCGTTAGCCCAAACGCCACCGGCAATAATGCCAATTGTCAGCAGGGGAAAACCTAGTCCGATGATGCGATAACTAATGTTGTCGAGGGTTTCGGCAAGGCTAAGGCGCTGGGGTGAAAGAGGTTCAGCAGATGCAACGGCTGGAGATTCAGGAGTAGTTACTAAATTCAAAACAGCCGTATTACTGTTACCGTTGCCATTGCTACTAGTTTCAAAACGAGCAAAGCCGTTATTTTCGACAGCAGGGGTTGGTGGTTGAGAAATTAGTTCAGATGCTTTGTGCAAGCGGTAGCCGTTGCTGCGATAGCCACCAGTACCAACAGAACTACCTTGTAGTTGAATATTTTGACCGCGAGTGACAATTAAGAAAGCGATCGCTAATAACGAACCCACCATTAAAGCAGAATAACTCAGCATCATAACGCTGACATGCATCATCAGCCAATTTGACTTCAAGGCAGGTACTAGGGGTTCTGACGCTTGCATCTGGGATGGTAGTGTCATAGTAGCAAAAGCAGTAATCGCCATTGCTACCGGAGATGTCACAACTCCTACTAAGCGACTACGGCTACTATTTTCGGCAATCAGATGGACGGCGGTAATTCCCCAAGTTAAGAAAAACAGAGATTCATAGAGATTACTTAAGGGAAAGTAACCAGCTTCGATCCATCGTGCCCCTAGTAGAGTGGCTATACACAAATTTGCGATCGCCATCCCAGCTGTCCCCAAAGCGGCTAGATAAGGCAGATTTGGAAAAGCCGCTCCTCCCCAATACACCAGCATTGTCAGGAATAATATGGCAAAGGACGCATTGTCCAGCCAGTTCTGGAGTACAACCAAATTCATAAAGTCTTCTCTCCGTGGATGATTTAAAATATCGATTCTGACTGTTTTGATCCTATATGTTAAGAGAGGAATCGGGAATGGGGGATTGGGGATTGGGGATTGGGCATGGGGCATGGGGCATTGGGAGTTAGGAGTTAGGAGTTAGGAGTTAGGAGTTTTGTTTATCTCCTTGTCCCCTCACTCCCTCACTCCCTCATTTCCCCGCTCCTCTGCTCCCCTGCTTTCCTCTCTCCTCTATCTAACAGAGTTACTCTTACTATTTTCTGGACTAGGCAATGTAGTAGTGTTAGTAACTTTTTTCAGTTCGATAAAAATATCGTAACGGTTACTGCGATTGTCGCTGACAGCAGATGTCATCCCAATTGTGCGCGTTGCATCTAGCAAAGTTTCTTGATTGGGAATTAGAGTTGGTAAAGGGAAGTTTTTCACAGTTCGTTCCACATCCAGAAAAAATTGACCGTTTGTCGGATTGGGTTCTGTAGGAACTGTTTGTTGGAAGGGAAGAGTGCCAGCTAGTGTGTAGTTAGGTTTGGGAACAATTTTATCCGCGATCGGAGCTCCCACTATCAGAAAAGCGACATCTCCATCTAACCAACCGTGGCTTGCAGTTAACGTACCATAAGGTGATACCCAGTTAACAACGGGTTGACCTGCGACTTTCCCCGGTTGCACTTGGAATTGGTATTGATTTTTCATCACTTCATCCAGCTTACTGATGGATGCTTCTGCTGATTTGCGTAGGCTTTGCCCGCCGTAGTCATCGCTTGTCTGTACCATGAACAGCAAACCCGCACGAAAATCATTTGGTGAACCTTCTTTTGGAGTAGCAGGAATTACTGATAAGGAAAACTCCCCTTTCATCCAACTAAGCAAATCCTTCTCCAAATCGAGATCGGTAAGAGATTTTATCCCACCTCTAATCTGTTCTGGTGCGATCGGTGATAAAGGATTTCCCTGAGATGTTAAAACATAGTCTCTCCACAACCTCTGTAAATTACCACCAGTAAGCATCATTAAGGTTTCGGCTGGTATGCGGCTTTGCATTTTCCCAGCTTTGTTTTCCACTGTCAGCACGCGTTGACTATTAGGGTTTAACCAAGAAACGCCCTTAAAGCGGATTCCTTCTGACTCTAAAGTTATTGTCCCTGCTAAACCTTGGTTATTTTGCAGTTGAGCCAAAACTTGAGCAGGTAAAGGGCGGTTTGGAGAAGCCGCGGCTATTTTCGCTGCTGTTGGCACATTGATATAAAACTGTCCAAAGGGTTGGTAATTGGCAATTTTTGGGAAATTCTCAGCAAATCCTCCTGTTGTAGCTAGGGATGTTTTATTTTTGTAAGCATCGATCGCTCGTTCTGTGGCTTTAGGACTATCAGTTATGACTAAAAAACGCCCATCTAATAATGCAACCGAGAAGTTTTGCCCTGCTTGTCCCTCACTTTGTTTAATGGCGATCCCTTGATAAGTGCGATCGCTCCATTTGCCTTGTTTAAGAATTTTGGGTTGTGCCAAAATAGTTTTGGCGATTTCTGAATTTTTTACTGGCAATACCATTACCATCGACTGCTGATCGCTAGCGGCATTTTCATTAGTGGTAACTGGTTTGGGTGCAGGTTTATTTCCTGTAGTTGGGGCAAGAATTGCGATCGCCACGTCATCGCCTACCCAAGGAGCGATATCTTTCTGGAAGTCGTAACCATTATTCGTCAGAAAGCGATCGCGTAACTGGACTAAATTTTTGTCCAGTTCTGTTTGGGTTTCTTTTGTCCCAAACTGCCGCAATTTCTGCCACTGCTGGGGATCTGTTGTTAAGGAAACCGCAAACAGGGCATCACCAGGAATAATATTTGCACCTACTAGCAAATCGCTAGAAGATATTTGTCTCTGGGCTAACAACCAGTAGCCCACACTCCCTGCACCAATCAATAACCCAGCAGCCGAGAGCGTCAGCACCAGAGACGGTTTCTTATTTTTATTCATCTGAACAGACACAAGAGGCGGTGCCATTGAAACCTGTACCTTATACTTGCAAACTTATTACTTGCTTGATTAGTCAAGTACACCAACAGTATTACCCATTCTTTAGGGCAGTTAATTATATTAAATTTTTCTACCCTAGATGGTTGATGGTACTTCGATAATCAACTTTCCGTAGTCTTTTAAAAGCTATGTTTTTGGCTCAGTTACCATTTTTAACATGCTTTGTTGAATTTCGTAGGACGTTTCCCTGAGATTAATTCCTCTGTCGGAAAGTTTCCACAAGTAAACTGTTATTCCAAGCAATAAGCGAGAATATAACATTTTTTTCGGAGTTACAGAAATTATATATAATCAGAAAACTCTAGGTATTGTAATGGTTTTAGGGATTTCTCTCAATTCTCCTTAAAGTATTACCCCGCCCTAAGAACTCTATTTTTAGAGACCATTTATAAAGTAAATCTTTAGACGACAAGACGACGCAGCATGAGACGAGTCATAACAGCATAGATGGCAGCTTCACTCATTTCAGGGAGACGTTCATAATCCTTACTGAGACGACGGTACAGGTTTTACCAGCAATCATGTTCTCCCTACTACTCAACGTTTTGGCATGGTCGCGATCGCCTACTTATACTTGCAACTCAAATCCAGGTAGTATATCTTCTCCAGAAACAATCGCTGGCATTTGCACAACTTCTACAGGTTTTAAAAGTCTGTAAATTTCAACCTGGCGATCTTGAGGATTAATCAGCCAACCCAAACGCAGACCATTTTTAATGTATTCCTGCATTTTCTCTTGAATCGGTGCAAGGCGATCTGTCTCCGAACGCAGTTCAATCACAAAGTCGGGTACAAGTGGCGGAAATTTTTTTCGTTGTTCTGGTGTTAAAGCTTCCCACCGCTCTAATTTTACCCAAGCAGCATCAGGAGAACGTTTTGCACCGTTGGGAAGTATAAAGATAGTTGAAGAACTAAAAACTTTCCCTAATTTAGCTTGACGATTCCAATTATTTAAGTCTGTAATTAAATCTGCTTCTTGATTTCCGCTTTCTCCTCCGACTGGTGGTACAATTATTAATTCTCCAGATGCGTTCATTTCCAGGCTGACATCACGATTGGCAATACACAATTGATAAAATTGCTCATCGGTTAAATGAGCAATCGGTTCTAGATTTAGCACAACAGTATTCATTAAACCTTTCCTCGCGTCTTTATTGCTAACATCAGTAGGAAATTATTGCTTGTTGGAAGATTTATTGAAGTGTAATTTGAAACCCTCCTATACTTATACTTGCAACTCAAATCCAGGTAGTATATCTTCTCCAGAAACAATCGCTGGCATTTGCACAACTTCTACAGGTTTTAAAAGTCTGTAAATTTCAACCTGGCGATCTTGAGGATTAATCAGCCAACCCAAACGCAGACCATTTTTAATGTATTCCTGCATTTTCTCTTGAATCGGTGCAAGGCGATCTGTCTCCGAACGCAGTTCAATCACAAAGTCGGGTACAAGTGGCGGAAATTTTTTTCGTTGTTCTGGTGTTAAAGCTTCCCACCGCTCTAATTTTACCCAAGCAGCATCAGGAGAACGTTTTGCACCGTTGGGAAGTATAAAGATAGTTGAAGAACTAAAAACTTTCCCTAATTTAGCTTGACGATTCCAATTATTTAAGTCTGTAATTAAATCTGCTTCTTGATTTCCGCTTTCTCCTCCGACTGGTGGTACAATTATTAATTCTCCAGATGCGTTCATTTCCAGGCTGACATCACGATTGGCAATACACAATTGATAAAATTGCTCATCGGTTAAATGAGCAATCGGTTCTAGATTTAGCACAACAGTATTCATTAAACCTTTCCTCACGTCTTTATTGCTAACATCAGTAGGAAATTATTGCTTGTTGGAAGATTTGTTGAGGTGTAATTTGCAGCCCTTCAAATAATGAATCTTCTCAACTATCAGTACCGCGTTTGGTTTGGTGATATCACCTTCGGGAAGTGCGATAAATTCTTTGAGGGTGAGTTGGGTTTTGAGTTGAATCATAGTTGATCTTGAGGAATGACTCTATTTTAAAGAGGATGCGATCGCTAAACAACGGCAAACTATCACCGAAAACTCATTAGTTTAACGGTACTATTAGCAGAAGCGATCGCTGCAACAATAATTCAACGTTCCTTTGATAATTTCATTGGATGATTTCAGCTACTTAGTTTTACTCGATAGCGAGCGGCCTACATCATGGCTTCTTACTGATTTTTGGAATTTAATTGCATAGGCCCCAAATATTTGGTTAAATAAGGCGAAAAAACTTCATAAATTAATGTCAGTGGCTGCCCATGATGCCAAAACAAGTAGTGGCGACCCCAAAAAGGCCCAGTTACACCAAAACCTGATTCTAGTGCCAATGAGTCTCCGTAGTAAATTCCTCGAACATCTCGATACAATTCTGTGCGAAGACGAGCTAAACTTGCCCAAATTGGTAATGAACGGTTTTGTAAATACTCATCGACATGACTGGCTTCCCACCACGAAGTAGCATAGGCTAATCTTTGACCAGAAGCGGTACGCAGCCATACTTGTCGCCGTAATCGCGGTTCTGGGACAGCTTGGATTAACTCAGGAGCAGCATCCAAGTCAATGCCAATCAATGACATATCAATAACATCTACTTCTACAGGCTCACCTGTGAGCAATTCTAAGTGACGTGTTGGAGAGCCGTCACCCAAAAGCATTAGCTGCCATGTAGGTGCTAGCTGAGTGTGAGGTAAACTTTGTTGAATTATTTCCTCCCCTCCTTGCCAAATCGGAGTGAGGCGATGCCAAGCTGGTGGCAGTGTTAAGTTGTTTGTTGGCGGAAAAGAAATAGTCAATGCTTTTTACAAAACTTCACCTATTTCTATAAAAGCATAAAGGACTAGTACTTTGACAAGGCAACTTTACTTAATATCTAGTAAGCACTGAAGTGCTTCGGAAGCAAACTTAATATTTAAGGGTCAACAGTCTAAGGTTTTTTGACCTGTGACTATTGACCCTATGCTTAAACAAGCAAAAATGCGGATGGGGAGACTCGAACTCCCAAGGCAAAGCCACACGCACCTCAAGCGTGCGCGTATACCAATTCCGCCACATCCGCATGGTTTCTCTAAAAATAGACTATAGCATAAGAAAATAATTATAGTAAGGTGATATCTAAATTCAGTTGCTCAAAAAATAAATTTTCTCAAGGCGGTATCAGACTGACAGAAATTTAGCAGCTGTACAAGTGATATTGATTGAAAAGGGTAGAGCTACTGTGTTCGGCAGGGTGCGATCGCGTATCCGTCTGCGGTAGTCGATGTCTACGACGGGCTATGACGCTACGCGATCGCTATCGGCTTCGCAAAAGCCCAGCTTGGTAGTCTAGCCAAGACTTACAGCAGCAATGTTGTTAGTGTAGTAAGACCCGTAGAGGCAGCAAGCCTGCAATGTGCAAGCTTACTTAGAATCAGGGTGGCGAATCTCCTGCAATAATTTGAAATAATGTGGAAGCATTGTTTCAAGTTGGATCGGAGAAAATGTCAATCTACTGGTAATGATATCGAAACTAAAAAATGAAGTTTGACAAAATATTAATTGCCAATCGGGGAGAAATCGCCCTTCGCATTCTCCGCGCCTGTGAAGAAATGGGAATTGCCACAGTTGCGGTTCACTCCACCGTTGACCGTAATGCTCTCCACGTCCAACTTGCTGATGAAGCGGTTTGCATTGGCGAACCTGCTAGCGGTAAAAGTTATTTGAATATTCCCAATATTATTGCTGCTGCACTGACGCGCAATGCTACTGCCATTCATCCAGGCTATGGTTTTTTGGCAGAAAATGCTCGGTTTGCGGAAATCTGTGCCGACCATCATATTGCTTTTATCGGCCCAACTCCAGATGCTATGAGACGGATGGGCGATAAATCCACTGCCAAAGAAACCATGCAAAAAGCTGGAGTACCGACGGTACCAGGTAGTGAGGGATTGGTAGAATCCGAGCAAGAAGGATTAGGATTCGCCAAGGATATCGGCTATCCAGTGATGATCAAAGCTACAGCAGGTGGCGGTGGACGGGGTATGCGCTTAGTTCGTTCTGAAGACGAATTTGTCAAACTTTTTCTCGCCGCCCAAGGCGAAGCAGGAGCAGCTTTTGGGAATTCTGGCGTTTACATAGAAAAATTTATTGAACGTCCCCGCCACATAGAATTTCAAATTTTGGCGGATAACTATGGTAATGTCATCCACTTAGGCGAACGGGATTGCTCAATTCAGCGCCGGAATCAAAAGCTGTTAGAAGAAGCTCCAAGTCCAGCTCTCGACCAAGACCTACGTGAAAAAATGGGACAAGCTGCGATCAAAGCTGCCCAATTCATTAACTACAGTGGGGCGGGTACTATTGAGTTTCTCTTGGATAGATCCGGTAAATTCTACTTTATGGAAATGAACACCCGGATTCAGGTAGAACATCCTGTAACAGAAATGATTACTGGGATAGACTTAGTTGCCGAACAAATCCGCGTTGCTCAAGGTGAAAGACTCAAGCTTACCCAAGACCAAGTAGTATTACGAGGTCATGCGATCGAATGCCGAATCAACGCCGAAGATCCCGATCGTGACTTTCGCCCTTCTCCTGGACGGATTAGTAGCTATCTGCCCCCCGGAGGCCCTGGTGTGCGAATTGATTCCCACGTTTACACAGATTACCAAATCCCACCTTACTACGATTCTTTAATCGGCAAGTTAATCGTTTGGGCGCCAGACCGACCCACTGCTATTAACCGGATGAAACGCGCGCTGCGGGAATGTGCCATTACTGGATTACCTACCACCATTGGGTTTCATCAAAAAATTATGGAAACTCCGCAGTTTTTACAGGGTAATGTCTATACAAATTTTGTACAGGAAATGAACGGGTAGGAAAGTAGGGAAGGAAAAAGGTTATAGGTTACAGGCGACAAGGTTATAACCTGTAACCTGTACCCTAATTAACACGAGATAGCATAGTCAACAATCCTTGTTGACCTAACAGGATTTCTCGCAGCAGGCTGAAGATACCAACCCAAATAATAGGTGTAATATCTACCCCACCTATAGGTTGCACCAGCTTTCGCAAAGGTATTAAAAATGGCTCAGTTGGCCAAGCTATTAAATTAAAGGGCAAACGATTCAAATCCACTTGCGGATACCAAGTGAGAATGATACGAAATATAAATAAGAATGTCATAACCCCTAACACAGGGCCAAGAATCCAAGCAGTCAGGTTAACACCAGTCATCGGTTTTAGGTACTATCTATCTGTAAAAAAAGAAAAACTTAGGCACAGGCAAGTTGCGCTTTGCATAGACATAGCTACAAAATTTTAAGCTTTGTAAAGCACTCCGATCGTTATTTTAACTAAATGCTGTCACTTCTTTCTGAAATAGAAAAGCGAACTCGCCCATGTGGTTAACTCAATAACTGGTGAAAGAAGTTACCAAGTTTGGCAGTTCAGAGTTAGAGGCTTCTCAAGAAAGTAATTCACTATTAAAATTAGGATGAAGTGTGTAAAAAAAGGTTGAGAAGTATGACGCCTTCTTTAGCAAATTTTCTTTGGAGCCTGCTATGGGGTACAGCAATTGTTGTAATACCCGCTACTGTTGGTCTAATTTTCATTAGCCAAAAAGATAAAATACAGCGTTCATAATGCTTATGAGAGTTAAATTAGCTCTCGTAATCGATTGTCTGTCAGCTATTTACTTAAATTGCACTAAAAGCAGCATAAACTGCGACTGGTGGCAGTTGTAGCTGACAGACATAGACGTTTTTACTTTTCGGTGAATAGCTTCAGAGCTTCTTTGCCAGAGGCTTTGAAGCTTCAATATATCGTGCCTAATTACAGTAGTGATTTTAATTGTGACTCGCTAACATAGATTTGATATTGGGAAAACAGCAATGATAAATTTTGGGCTGAACTCAGCCAGTTTTCTGGCTCAGGTAAATTTTGGGGCAAACTCAGCCAGTATTCTAGGAATTTTCCTGGCTGTGGCTGGGGCAGCACTGTATTTTCTCCGCACTGTGCGTCCGGAATTGTCACGGGATCAAGATATCTTTTTTGCGGCAGTCGGCTTACTTTGCGGCTTCATTCTCGTCTTTCAAGGATGGCGACTAGACCCGATTCTACAATTTGGTCAACTGCTTTTAGTTGGCACAACTGTGTTTTTTGCAGTTGAAAGTATTCGTCTGCGAAGTATAGCTACTCAGCAAGCAAAGCGCAACACTCCGATTGTGGACGAAGACCGACCGGTTAGCGATCGCTATTCGTACAATAATCGCAGAAACTATCAAGCTGAAATGGAGGCAGACTTAGATCCATTGCCTTATGAAGACGAGGAAGAACGCCCAGTGCGTCCCCGGATTCGCGGTAGCAGGGATGAGATTTCAACTCGTGATGACTACTATCAGGAACAACCTCCCCGTCGTACAGAACGCCGCAACAGCAGCACTAGTGAAAGACAGGCTCCATCTGATAGAACGCGCCGGCGGACTTCTGGGCGTCCTGTAAATCGCCCTTCTGAAAGCTTTGAAGAAGAGAACTGGGGTTCTTCATCTAGGCAAGTTGATGATTGGGAAAATTCGGGTGGGGAAGTTAGAAAACCTTCTCGCCGTAGTAATAACGGGTCACAGCGTCCCGAAAGTCGTGAAGATGATGTTTCTCCTAGACCGAGAAGGCGTCGTCCGCCCACTGACTCAACTTCTCGAAGACCGCGCGAAGATGATGATGCGATCCCAACCGATTATGTGCCATACAACCCAATTGAAAAACCAAATGAGGGGCCAGATAATCTAAGTGACTTTGATGACGATGTTTAAAACAGTTGGCGTGCAAGTAGGTTTAAAGGCGACGGAAAACAGTTGAGGTGGAAAAATTTACGCCTGCATTTTGGCTCCAAAGACCAATTCATTGGAGCCTGGTTTTTGGTTTAACAAGTTTGCTTGTATCTTGTGGTTCTAACGATATTCCCATAGGGCCTACTTCTCTTAACAGTCGCTACACCGAGGAGCAACCTGCTTTGAGTGGAAATGGACGCTTTTTAGCGTTTGTATCTAATCGGAATGGTAATCAGCAGCTACTAATGTACGATTTGGAGAGGCAACTGTTTATTAGTACACCGGGAATAAACCGACAGGAGACAATTGCCGAAAGTCCTAGTTTGAGCTACACCGGGCGTTATATTTCTTATCTTACTAGTGACCAGGGAAGACCAGTGGTAGCGCTTTACGATCGCGCTACGCAACAGTCGCAAATTGTCACACCAATTTATCGCGGCTGGGTCAGAAAACCAAATATTAGTCCAGATGGACGTTATGTTGTCTTTGAAACTGCTACTCGTGGTCAGTGGGATATTGAAGTCCTAGACCGGGGGCCAAATATTGAGTTAGATATTCCCAATGGTGCAACCGTAGGTTCACCTCCGTAGGAGTTAGGAGAGACGCGATTAATCGCGTCTGTACAGGAGTTAAAAGTTAGGAGTTAGGAGTTGTGAGACTATTGACTAATGACTAATGACTAAATTATATGAAACGTGTTTTTTTTATACCTATATTTTTCTGTTTAAGTTTATTGACTGGGTGTTTTGGCTACCCTCGGATTTTGAGTTATCCCTTTGATCCAGGGGGTCGAAGTCTTAATAGTTTAGCGTCGGAATTAAACCCCCAAATTTCTGGGAGATACATTGTTTTTATTACTGACCGACGCGGTAGCCAAGATGTTTATATGTTTGATACGGTAACTCGTGATTTGGTTGATTTGCCAGGTTTAAATTCCTTTGATGCGATCGCAAATCATCCTAGCGTTTCACAAGATGGTCGTTATATTGTATTTGCTGCTAGCCGCCAGGGGCGATCGGCTATTTTTCTCTACGACCGAGAAACACGCCAATCACGGAATTTGACCAACAACCTGCAAGCCGAAGTCCGCAACCCTACAATTAGTGCTGATGGTAGCAGGATTGCTTTTGAGTCTAGTAACAATGGTCAGTGGGATGTTTTAGTATATGACCGTTATGGACAGCCGTTGAATATACCTCAAGAACCGCGTTGAACTATAGTTAGGGGTTAGGAGTTAGGAGTTAAAATTCCTCACTCCTAACTCCTTAGGGACTTCCAATTAAAAAAATATTCCATTGCTTAGAAGGCAGGGGAGCAGGGGGCAGGGGGCAGGGGGAAAGAAAGTCGTGTTGATAGGGGTGAAATGGGATAATTTATTTTCTGGAAGTCCCTTACTCCTCCTTCCTCACCTTTAACTTTTGTTTTCTACTTGTTGAACAGATTCAATGAGCGATCGCACTTGTTCCGTACCCTCAGAAGATTCAAATGATAAAGGAAACTTACCCCGGAGGATCATCCGCAAACCGAGGGGTGCAAGACTGAGTAATCCTTTTAAATCCTGAAAATAATTACCAACTACTTGTAAACCAAATTGGCGTTCATCAATCCAACCACCTTCTTTAACTAAATCTATCAATACTTTCCGGTGACGAATTGAACGACTATCGCTGACTTGTTTTTGGGTGAGAATTTCTTGTTTAACTTTGGTGATTTGTTCTAATGGTGCAACTTCCATTGGACAAACAGAATCACAGTACAAACAACGGGTGCAACCCCATACGCCTTTAGTACCTTCGTTATAGCTTGCTAAACGATTTTCGGTATCGCTATCGCGGGAGTCTGCTACCATTCGGTAAGCTTTGGCAAGGGCATGGGGACCTACAAAGTCTGGATTAACTTCACGAGCGTTGCATTCAGAGTAACAAGCACCGCACATAATACAGTTACCAGTTTGATCGAGGCGCGATCGCTCTTGTGGTGTTTGCAAAAACTCTCTTTCTGGTACTTGTCGTGCTGCCGTACTCACATAAGGGGCAACTGCCTCTAGATTATTCCAAAAGCTGCTCATATCTACAACCAAATCTTTAATCACGGGCATATTGCCAAGAGGCGCGATCGTGATTTCAGCAATAGCATTTACTTTACTTTGAGATGATGGTATTTGTTGTAATCTGGCAAGTTCGCTCCCAACATTTTCTTTACAAGCTAAAGCCGAACGCCCATTAATTCGCATAGCACAGCTACCACAAATAGTATTGCGGCAATTTTTGCGAAATGCCAAAGTTCCATCTTGCTCCCACTTAATATGATTGAGGCAATCCAAGATTGTATTACCTGGTTCGGCCTCTACAATGTAGGTTTGCACAACAGGGGAGGAATTTTGTTGCTGTCGAATGACCTTAAAAATAACTTCCATAAATACTAACCAAAATTTTAAAATTACTTCACCAGCCTCAACAATCATGAGTCAAAGCAGCTAGTTGCGAAAAGTGAGTTATACTTTTTGCCCCTAATTCAAACCCTGGTGTTAATAGGCTGACGATTAAAGCGCGACTGATTCTAGTTTAAGGATAACCATTAAAATTTTACTTGTACTAGCGCTGTAGGCAAGATTTTTGTCAAATTCTAAGTTAAAACGCCAAAAATGTCATCGCAGCTTTGCATTGAATTTATCTGTTTGGCAATGTAAAGGAAAGAGAGTTTGCTTCAAAAGTAACTTCAGTTGATCTTTGATCTAGCGATCCTATCCAAATGAAATGCATCTGAAGTTAGCAACATGTCTTGATGTCAACTTTAGTCAAGCAGTCCTGACAGTAAAATTCCACCTTCGCCACCACTTGACAGAATTTTTTGATTATATAGAAGTCTGAAAGCCCATGTTTAATATATAGTAGTGGCAATCAAGCACTAAGCAGATGTTAAGAGATTTGTTCATCCCATAGACAGACGTGCAAAATCCTCTGGCCGCTTTTGACCTGAAGATAATAAACCGAGGAAAAATCCTCACCACTTTCAAATAAAAGTTAGAGTAGCGCGAAACCCGGAGGTGCATGACTTTTCACTTTTTGGCTTGCTCTCAATCAACAAAATATGCGATTGAACTCATTGGTCAAAATTGCTCGTCTCAATATATAAATTTTTATAAAAGCCAGATAGCAATGCTCGCGCTTGCAATAATAAAGGGTTAAGAAAATCGTCACTGCTTTTTTCAACTTTCAAGTCCAGGAATTTAAATAAAAATTTACCAGCAACTTTAATTCAAAATTAAACAACTATTTTGCTATTATTAGTCCATGCTAGTATTTAATATAAAATTACGAAGTAGCAAAACCAGAATCAATAGCCGTATCAGCGCGGTTACTACTGCTTTGTTGATTCGTAATGTAGAGACAAGAAAATTCGCGTCTCTATTGGTAGGACAAAAGGGTGTATGCCCGTAGGACTCTATTGAAATACTATGCTGTCCTAACCTTGAGAGGACGAGTGGAGAAAACTCTACTTGCTCATTGGCAAGAAAGGCAAGCACTGAAAGTGAAAAACCTGCAATTTTTTGGGTCTACGACTTATTTGCAGTAGAACCTAACCCCATTTGTAATGGTGGCTGAAAGTTACACCGCTACAGTAGCGCTAAAGAAGAAAATAGTTTTCTTTCTGATGGCGAATAATGGTTAAAAGTGCCGTAACATCACCAAAATTAATGTCTGTGGCAACTATGGCCTCTAGTTGGTTGTAGACAACCATATATAGAAGTGCTTTTGGCTCCTATCGGCAGGAATTCACCCGTTACACTAGGGTCTTCAGTAGCTCTATGCAAATGCTAAAAAATTAAATGCTGGCATGAGACTACATAGTTTATCAGTTTGGAGAGAGTAAGGAAAATTTGAGCATAATGACTGAAACTGCAACCGCGCCATTAACTGGAAAAGCACTACTTGCTAAAGTAAAAGAACTTTCCACATTACCACGCCGAGAAAGAGCTAAACAGTGCGGCTATTACACTGTTACTAAGAATAACCAAGTTCGTGTTAATCTCACCGATTTTTATGACGCTTTGCTATCTGCTAGGGGAATTCCTCTAAGTCCAGAAGCACCTAAAGATGGTCGTGGTCGCGAACCGACATATCGGGTTAGTGTCCATCAAAATGGTCAGATTGTAATTGGTGCTACATATACCAAAGCAATGGGCTTGAAGGCTGGAGATGAGTTTGAAATTAGGCTGGGATACAAACATATTCACCTGATTCAACTAGGTGAAAGCGATAAAAAACTAACCTCACAAGATATAGATTCTGACGAATCAGACGAAGATTTAGAAGACGAAGAGTAAATTTGCTGATGGTAAGGATAAGTTTCAGGTGATGATAACTTGTCCTTACCTCGACAGCAAATTGGTAGCCAGGTAAAAAATACGATTAGACCCCTTGCAGAATTCACCAAATTTAGTAGAGTCTTGATTAATCAGCAAGAAATCTATAATGCAAGAAGTCTATCGTGTTTTTTTGTTTATTTTGATAAATTTCTTTGAGTCTTCGGTCAACGCCTTACTGGCGTTTAGAGAAAATGCACCGCCACTAGTTATAGTGACGGCATTTTTTGTTTGCTGGATAGTTTGCTGGTTGCCAGTAGCAACAGTATCAGCAATATTGCTTAATTGGCAACCTTCTAAACCTTTACAGCCAGAGCAAAAAATGCCTTTATTGGTGTCACTTTACCTGTTAGCTCCCCCGATCCTCTGGGGAGTTGTTTGGTTGAGTAATAAATCTTTTTCAGATTACGGCTTTGTTGCCAATTTTTCAACTCTTGGTTTTTTAGCGCTAGGTTTTGGTTTGGGAGTGCTGAGTCTAGCTATTGTATTTAGTGGGCAATTCGGGTTAGGTTGGTGTTCTTTTGAAAAGTCTAATTTCAAATTACTACTACCCATATTGCTACCGATTTTCTTGATAGCGTTATTAGTCGGTGGGATAGAAGAATTAGTTTTTCGCGGTTTCCTGTTCACAGAATTAGCACAGGATTACCCAGTTTGGTTAGCAGCAGCAATTTCTAGCTTGATTTTTGCCTTGTTACACTTGGTTTGGGAGCAACGCGAAACTGCACCCCAACTTCCTGGATTATGGCTGATGGGAATGGTGCTGGTGTTAGCACGCTTTGCCTCTAGAGGTAATTTGGGTTTAGCTTGGGGATTGCACGCAGGATGGGTATGGGCGATCGCTACCATAGATACAGCAGAATTAATTACTTACACTGGTAAAGCCTCTGACTGGTTTACAGGTAAAAATAAAAAACCCCTAGCTGGCTTGGCGGGAATTATTTGTGTATTGGGAACTGGAGTAATTATTTGGTTCAACTCTTAAGTATTGTAATTTCCCATAGAGAGATGTACGTTAACGCAGATCCCCGACTTCTCCAAAAAATCGGGGATCTAAATCCAACGATTTAGTAGGCACTATTCCACCCTACTAATCTTTATTTAGTGCTCAAAACTACTCAGACCTTCGGATTCTGTCAATTTCTCGTTGTAATTCTTCAATTTGGCGGCGTAAAATTTCTGTTTGATTTTCGGAAGATTCTGCTGAAACATTTACCGATCCGGAAGCAGGCGATCGCTGATAATTTCCTCGGCGAATTTGCTGATATTCTTCGGATACAGCCCACGACCGTAAGTAATGCAAGCGTTCAACAGGGAAAGGATGACTCAACATCATACCCTGAGCGCCATTGTAGATTAAAAACTTATATATCTGATTCAGTCCATCCTCGTCCAATGCCTGATAATTTTCTGACTGCTTGATAAACTCTTGTAAACTACATTCATTGGCATATTTGTTACTACCGCCAGAAAGTTTCATCATCGTTGACATCACAGGATTCAAGTCATCCATTACTAGTAGTGCAGCGCGATCTGACGATAACTCGGCTTTGCGCCGCCATTCAAAAAAGGCGTAAATCAAGCCTTGGGTAACAATATTACCGATGCCGAAGGTCAATTCTCCCAATGCCGAAGCAGCACTCATCGCCCACATCGCCATTTGAATTAAAATAGTATGACCACATTTAATATGCCCCAGTTCATGGGCTAGCACCGTCCGAATCTCGGCTTCGTCTAGTAAGTTTAGTATCCCTGTATTTATGACTATGTAAGGATTTTCTTGCCCCAAGGCATAGCTATTTACTTGGGGATTTTGCGAGACAAACAGTGTTGGTTCTGGGTAAATGTCCAAATCTCGGACGCATTCCCGAAACATCTGGTAAATAGTGGAATATTGACGCGGCCCGACTTGGATGCTGTTACCCATTAGATAGACTAATTGAGGGCGTTCGTAGATAAATTCCACAAATTTACGAGCGATTAAATCAAATCCTGGCAAATTTCGTAAAGCTTGCTCCGCTTGGCGATCTAGTGGATGCCTGAAGGCTTCGCTGGAAATTCCTGTGTAAGTTGGCATAATTTAGGGTATTGGATGATTGGTCATTGGTCATTGGTCATTGGTCATTAGCAAAGGACAAAGGACAAAGGACAAATGACAAATGACAAATGACAAGATAATAGAAATGGGGCAATTGGAAGTAAAAATCACTTTGTATGGAATTGAAAGCGTGTGATTGAGGCAGAAGTTCATTTGTCACTACATAACTTTTTGCGATCGCAAGCGGGGTTCCCTTCCTGGCCCCATCATTTGACGATGGCACGGTTGGTAGCACGCGCCTTGCGCCTGGGACGTAGCGCCCTAATTCAAGTAGGGGCGGTTTGTGGCTATCAAGGGCGGTATCGTACTAGTTTTGTAGCATCAGCCCTGATGTGGCATGGCCCTGTAATTATTGTTGCTCAAGAAACAGTGCAGCAACTTCTGCTGCGGGTTGAAATTCCCCGTCTACAGCAGTGGCTACCAACCAATAAATCGATTAGGACAGGTGATGCTTGGCCTGATGCCCAGTTCCAAGGGCTACTGCTGACCTCCCCAGAAGCTTGGTTAAAAGGACAGTTAACTGGTGGCTCACGCTTTCCCCAAGGCATTCCCACAATTATTGATGGGGTAGACGATCTTGAAGATTGGGTGCGTCATCAACTTACCCAAGATATTCAACCCGATGATTGGGATCAACTCATGCTAGCTTGTCCCAACCAAGCTGAGGCAATTCGTGAAGCACGGATACAACTAACACACGAACTTTTTCAGCATCCTGCTAATCCATATCAGTGCTATCTAATTTCCCAGCCAGAAATAGAAATTTTAAGCCGTCTCTATTCTGCTTTAGAGTCAGTACAAGCACTGCCAGAACCTTGGAAACAATTCTGGCAACAATTTCAAACCCTCAACGAAAATCTTTCCTCCCCTGCTCTCTTCTGGGCGACTATTGCCCATCGGCAAGGTTTATTTTCTTTGCACTACGCCCCAATGGAATTAGGGGAAATACTCTCGCCGATTTGGCAGCGACAACCAGTAGTTTTAATTGGCAGCGCTATCGAACCGGAAACTGAGGCTCCCCTTTTTCGCCAGCGCCTGGGTTTGGAAGATTTAACTTGCTTGAAGTTCTCTTCGGAGAGTCAAGCAGAAGCAATTCAACTGTATGTACCCTATAAGTTGCCCTTACCCAACACGCCAGAATTTCAAGCGGCATTTATTCACAAAGTCCGCACACTGGTTTGTCTAAGTGCGACAGCGCCAGGATTAACTGTTGTCTTGGTGGGGGATGTACCACTAAAGGCTCAAGTAGCGGCAATTCTGGCTTCAGAGTTTGGTTCGCGGGTGCAAGTAGAAAAAACTTGTTTAGATGAAAATGGTATTTTGATTAGCGGTTGGGAATTTTGGCGAGAACATCAACGAGTTTTGCCAGCACCCCATCTGTTAATCATTGCTACGTTGCCCCTACCATCTTTGGAAAATCCCTTGGTAGCTGGTAGGGTAGCTCTTTATAAGCGATCGCATCAAGATTGGTTCCGTTTATACTTGTTGCCAGCAGCTTTAAATGAATTACAACGGGCGATCGCTCCAGTACGAGAAAGTCAAGGGATTGTGGCTTTGCTTGATAGTCGTGTAGTTAACCGCAGCTACGGCGCTCAAATTCTCACAGCTTTAAGTCCTCTGGCACGCATTAACTATCTCGATCCCAGCCTGTTTTCCAATACCGATGAGGAAAATTCTGCTTAAAATTCAGTTACCAGTGACGCCACTTGACGGCAGTTGCTCCACTTGGTGAGCGAGTCCGGTCTTGTTGTTTCAACAAAGAGGAACTCGCGAACCCGAAGGGGGAGACCCCAAGACCGCACTGCCTCCTCCACTTGGGGAGACCCCAAGACCCTTCGGGTTCGGCAGTCCCCCAGACGCTCGTTCCGACGCTCGTTCCTCGCTACCGCAACGCTTTCGCTACCGCTAGCGCTAACGACGGAAACCGCCATCGCGCTTCGCGTCTCCCCTTGGGAGAAGACGGGGGCTGCCTACCGCAGTGGTTCCCCAATGCCCAATTTAAATTTTGACGAAGCAAAGCGCGATCGCCTAAAAGCAAGCATTATTATCAGCTTATAGAAGGTGATGCAATTCATCGCCTTTCGAGTAAGCATAATTCCTGGCAAAATAAATTTAGAACCTAAGTAGAATTTGAGTTGCTGATTATGGGTGAAGCAAAACGTCGTAAAACCACACTAGGGGAAACATACGGTAAAGAGACTCGGATATTGTCTTGGATTCCGATCACAAAAACTCAAGGCGAACAATTTGTCACTTGGACTACTCGCGGTGCTTGGATAGGCATTGGTCTAATGGTTGTTGGATGGGTAACAATCCGTTTTATCGGCCCAGCTTTCGGTTGGTGGCAAGTAGTCTCTTAATTCATAATTGAATTAGTTGGAGTCTAGATATCCAACTAATTCAAGACTGCAAAAAAAGACAATAACTCGCAAGTGTCTTGCCAATAATTACAAATTACATTAGCGCAACGGTGGGCAGTTTGCGTACCCTATGGGAAAGCAAGCTAGGCGTAGCCTCTTGTAAAAAGCATGATGACGAATTACGAATTAGTTAACTGAGTTATTAATAAAAAATAATTACTCATTTTGGATAGATAATCGAAATATATTATATATGCATTAAATTTGGCAAAACCAAATTAAGATAAGAATCCTTCTAAATTCATCGTGCTTTGGTTTGTACAAGTTTTTGAAAATAATCTAAAAATACCTGAGAATATTGCCTAAATGGCAACATTGTTCTGCTGAGTTTAGGTATTGTCAGTGTTAAGTTTTCCCCTTGTGGATTCTACACTCACACTTAATCTACTAACATCACTAATTTGGTATAAATTGTTATTTCCCTGCTTTTGCAACTACTTAACCTATAATTCGCACTGTCATCTGCTTAACTTTATATATATAGGAGGAAGGAATTTGGTATAACTAATCATTTGTCTATACCAAAATCTACGTTAAAAACAGAACAGATTAAACATCTAAGCAAGAGACACTATAACGATGGAAAACTACATTATGGCGTTTAATAACAGTCTATTTGACTGCACATAGCCAATAAAAACTAAATATGTAGCTTTTCTGTAGTTGACTAGTGCTAAATTTAAGTTACTCTTAAAGCGGATCTCTTGCTCTAAGAATCTACCCTGACAGAAATGTATAAAGATATAGTTAAATTTAGCAATTCTGTCCGAGATTTTGAATTTACAAACTGAATAGTTTGATACGGCCTTCAAAATCCCGATCCACTACCCTAAACAAAGTAGTCAATTCACGACTCAATATCATCTGTCTGGTAATTGTAATGAATAGTTTACAATACCAATGGGTGAGAAAATCTAAAGAAAATATAAAAGAAACTCAAATTACTGTGGTGTCTGGAGGACAAAAGTGTTTCTGAGACTAGCACATCAACATCGACAATTCGTCCAAGACTTAGTAATGAACCTGCAAGCCTTGGCGATTGTATTAGAGCGGCGTGGGTATCCTGCATCTTGCTATACCTGTGGCGACCAAATGAATAGTGCATCATTTATGGTTAGCTTGGGTGATAATCATCTAATTCGATTTTTAGTGTCCGATTACGGCATTACTTGGACAGAAATGCGGGATGACCGCGAATTAATGAAGTTAGAGGGTGCAGAGGCAATAAGCCAATTAGATGAATTGGCCGATCTTGTCAAGCAATCTATGCAAAGTGATACAGGCTCTAAAACTCTTGCCAAGAAGTATTAAGATTTCAGAGGTCGAGAGCAAATTAGAAATTGATTATCGGTAACTGTTAATCGGTAACAGTGGCTTAGTTAAGCGATCGCTTACCTATTTCTCCATTATCATAAAGTGATTGGCTATGGCTGGCCCATCGCATATTTTTTGTATCAGCGAAAATCTGACGATCTTGATTTTCAGCCTCTAGCTAGAAGGTGTTAAAACACAGCAAAGTCAGAGGTTAGTTAGTTGAGCGCTCCTCTTTTGCGATAATTTCATCAAAACGCGATAACTTCTCTACGAGACACTGCGCGAATATCTAAAGTCCATTGCCAATTAAAATAAAGGGTGCCCAATAGTACGGGTGACTAAAGTCATTGACTGCTGCTACGGGTGCATTATGACTTATTTCCTTCCAGTTTCCAGTAATTAATGAGAGTTGAGCTTGGCGTAAAGCTTCAGTTTTAGTCAGCTTCTCAGTAGAAAGAATACCATAAAAAGCACTCATGAGTGCTTGTGTACCACCATCATCTACAGACCACAAAGAGGCGATCGCGGCTCTAGCGCCGGTTTGTTGCATCTGATAGCCAAAGCCCAAAATTTCTTCACCGTTACCTAACTTGCCTCCCAAGCCGGTTTCACAGGCGCTCAACACTACCAAATCTACATTCGGGAGTGACCAAGTGGCGACATTTCTAAAATTAACGCGATCGCCATTTCCAAATAAAATAAACGAATCTTCTGGTTTACCTACCACAAAGGCTGCATGAGTCGCTAAATGGACAATTGTATAATCATCCATTTGGGGTACAGCGACTTTAGGAGTAAAGGCATCGTCTAAAAGCTTCGTAGTTTCAGGAACCGCTGCTGCTAGACTTTCCACTTCCCGCACTGCAAAGGGTAAGCCAGCGAAAGCAACCTGTCGATTACCAACTTTGATTTGATAATTACCTTTAGTAAAAGCAGCCGCTAAAACCCGCAAAGTGGATTGTTTTGGGGTGTTTAAATTAGTCAGACTAGCAGATGTAATGTGATTCACGTTGAAACGCTGTACGAGCCATTGTTTGCCATCATACACAGCAGTTAAAGGAATGTAGCGTAATCGATCGTCTGGAGCGTAAATCAGAGTTTGCGTACCCGATAGCTTTAAGTCTTTCTCTATCGGTTTAATTAGCCAGTCATACAATTGGCGTGCAGGTGCTTTGATATTTCGACTGGGATTGATTAAAGCTTGACGGAAAGCATCAATTGTTTGATAAAGTTTTTCGCGCTTTACAGCAACGGTGCGATGGATTGGTGGGGATTCAGGAGTTACCAATACCAATTCCAAACTATCTTTTAAAATCAGTGGGTAGAGTAATGCCGATTTTTGCGGTAATCGCGCCAAATTATCTCGAAGTTCGTTGAGACTTTCCAAATCCAAATTTTGCCGCCTAGCTGTACGGCTAATTTGCTCTACCTGTGCTTTCACTGAAGGACTATTGATAAATTGGTTAAATCCATCTAGAAGTTGCTGTTGATTTAAGACTAATTGTTCGATGCGTTGTTTCTGTTCGAGCGATCGCTGTTCAGGGGAAATTTTCCGTAGTGTTGTTAATTCCTTACCCAGTACAACAGCATTATCCACACTTTGATCCAGCTTTTGTTTAATTGGTTTTTCTGTTGCCGCTATATTAATACCTTTGACAGTACGTTGATTACCTGGCACATTCTGGAGATATTCCTCTAGTTCTTCAACTTTGAGTAAATCCATTGTCCTTTGTGCTTCAGCAACACGTTCTTGTTTGAGCAATCGTTCACCCAAAATGCGATATGTCTGGCTAACAGTTATGTTGTAAGCATCTGGTTGTGGCGCACTCAATGCTGATGGATTCAAGCGAGCTTTCTCACGATTAATCAAACAATGCTTGTAGAAAAAAATTGCTAACTCTGGTTGGTTTTGGATATCGAATAAGTAACCTATGTTACTGTAGGTTTTGCCAAGTCGAACCAGATCCCCAAGTTCTTTGTTAATCAATAAGGCTTGCTGATAGGATTGAAGTGCTTCAGGATACTTTTTTTGACTTTGGTAAATTCTGCCAATATTGTTAAATGTTACCGCTTCCCAAGAGCGCTCTCCAAGGTCTCTAGTGATGGTTAATGCTTTCTGTAATTTCTGCAACGCTTCTTTTGATTGACCTTGACGAGATTCTTTGATAGCTTCTTGATTGAGCCTTGCAATTTCTGAGAGTTGATTATTCTTGGGTAAAGCTTGAGCTTTTTCTCCAGATTCGTACCTCAACCTTGCATTTGTATTTACCTGGTTATTGTCTGGATATACCATCCCAAAACCTAGTAAGCTAAGTAGAGATAAAGTAACAACACTCACATGCCGGAGATTAGGCTGCATAACAAAACACTCCCTATGCTCGGAAGGTAAATATTAAATCAAGAAGTCCGGCAACGCAATTAATTTTTATGCTATTCAATAATTTGGAAAATTTATAGGCGTTGAGAAATTTGAAGATGTCAGAAGAAAAACCCAGCCAACCAAAACTACCACCAACCAGCGCTCTTGACAATCCATCCAGTCACGAGTTTGGGAATTGGTTTGAATATCCTGTCAGAGTCCAACCCCACCACACTGACTATGCCGGTCTTGTCTGGCACGGTTCTTATATAGCTTGGATGGAAGAAGCGCGGATTGAATGCTTGCGATCTATAGGGATTGAATTTGCTGATTTAGTCGCTATAGGCTGCGATTTACCAGTTGTAGAATTGTCGGTGCGCTATCACCGTTCAATTCAATTGGGTATGGCAGTGCTGGTAAAAACCCGTATGGCTGAGGTGACTGGTGTCCGCATCAATTGGGATTACGCCATTATCTCAACTGATGGACAACAATTGTACGTTACTGCCAAGGTGACTTTAGTCGCTTTAGATCGCGAAAGAGGCAAGATTATGCGTCAGTTACCGCCGAGTTTTAAGGATGCATTAGCCAAGATTTCAGCATTAAATAACAATTGATCGGGCAAGGTTATCATTTCACCTTTTCTACTTCACCTTTTATTGGCAAAAGTGAAGTATAGATCGTTATTTTCCAGTTTGGATCTGCGACAAATTTTGAGCAAACTGCGTTACGTAATGCCAAATATCTTGGGGAGTAATGCCAAAACTAATATTTAATAAAACAAGGATTGCCGCAAGAGTTAATGCAGTGCTCACGGTTGCTTTCAGCAATTTCCATAATATTATGAAGACTATCCAAGCTATAATTAACGTAATAATCATATATATTCATTCCTTAATAATTGCCCTTGTCTGAAAGTGAGTTGACTCAGAAAGGATAAGCTTTTATTTTGGTACTAATTACTGGTATAAAAAATGCTAAACCCAGTTGTTAATATTTACTAAAATGGAGGTTTTTGTGATAATTAGCCTGGAGATATTTTACCTAAGAATCAGATAATTATTGATGTAATATACTGGGTTTATTTGCAAAGTTTTTGTAAAGCTTTATATTTTTTTGAAGATAAATTATAGATATACATAAAACTGACGACCGATCCGGAAGTCAAAAGTTATCTTCAATAAAGTTTTATTTGTTAACTTTTTTATAGTTCGGTGAGTACATCTTTGCGATCGAGTGAAATAATTTTCATATTAATTAAATTAGAGGCTGGGGATTAGAGATTGGGGACTAGGCATCAATTTCTAATCCTCAGTCCAAACTGAACTGAAGGTTTTTATCGCAGAGAGATTATCCGCGACTGAGTTTCTAACCTTTCACTTGCTATTAAAACTTCTTGTCTTGCCCATTGATCTGCTGCCAAAATGTCATCTAAAGAGGGATTAGTACGGTTATCATTTTGATGGCGATCGCACACCCATTCGATACACCGAGGAATATCTAAAAACCGAATTTTTTCTTCTAAAAATAAAGCTACAGCTTGTTCATTGGCAGCATTTAACACCGCTGGCATCGAACCGCCAGCTTTACCCACAGCATAAGCCAACTGCATACAAGGATATTTCTGGTGATCTGGTTCGCGGAAAGTTAAGTTTCCAGCTTTGACTAAATCTAGTCGTTCCCAGTCGGTGTAAATGCGATCGGGCCAAGATAAAGCATATAGCAAGGGTAAGCGCATATCTGGCCAGCCGAGTTGGGCTAAAACTGAAGTATCTTGTAGTTCAATCAGTGAGTGAATAATGCTCTGGGGATGAATGACAATTTCGATATTGTCATAATCCAAGCCAAACAGGAAGTGAGCCTCAATTACTTCCAGTCCTTTATTCATCAAAGTAGCAGAGTCTACCGTGATTTTCCGTCCCATCGACCAATTAGGATGCTTCAAGGCATCAGCAACGGTTACATCTGCTAACTTTTCTACATCCCAGTCGCGGAAAGCCCCACCAGATGCAGTCAGCAAAATTTTCCGTAAGCCATCTTTGGGAACACCTTGGAGGCATTGAAAGATTGCGGAATGTTCGGAATCGGCAGGGAGTAATTTTACACCATGTTTTTCCACTAGGGGTAGAACCACAGGGCCGCCAGCAATCAGAGTTTCTTTGTTTGCTAAGGCAATATCTTTACCAGCTTCAATCGCGGCGATCGTGGGTAGCAAACCAGCACAACCAACGATCCCAGTGACTACGGTTTGGGAATCGCCGTAACGGGCAACTTCTATCACTCCGGCCTCACCAGCCAGTAGAATCGGTTGGGGATTGAGGTCAATGATTGCTTCTTTGAGCGCTGGTAATTTATCTTCTGAGCAAATGGCTGCTATTTCCGGCTGAAACTGCCGAATTTGAGCAGCCAACATCTCTACATTGTTCCCAGCTGCCAATCCCACAATCCGAAACCGATCTGGGTACTGAGTAACAATATCTAAAGTCTGAGTACCAATAGAACCAGTAGAACCAACAAGAGTAATCGCTTTCACAATTGCTTAAGGATTTACAGACAACTCTCACTATAAATTGCTGGGGACTCTTTAATCACAGCGAGCGCCATAATCGATACACTGACGAGGAGGAGAGACGCAAAGAAAGAACATATCCCCGTGTCTTCTTGTTCGCGTACCTGTTTGTGCCAGTCCCAATCCGTTAATTTCAACTCGATAGACTGCTAGTACGGCAAAAATCCTGCTACGATCTCAAACCAGACAAGGTTTAATTTTCATATAACTAGACAAAATTTGTATTTATAAATACTATATTTTAAAAGATAAATTCCGAGAGAATTGGCAAAGGTAACCAAATAGGAAATAATTTCAATTAATTACTCATCTGTCCAGTTTCTTAATTATGTTGGTGGAGGATTTAATATGCAAAATCTTACTCATAAATTGCTAGATTGCAGCCATAGGTAAAAAGATACATAAAGGAGTTTGTTGAAGCACTCAACCCTATGGTCAAAGCTCAGATAGTTATAAAAAAAATTTTATGGAAAAATGATTTCCTGTTTCCAGCAGCAATGTGGCTTGCCAGTCGAATATTTATCTGGACAGCTATGTTGCTGGTTGCGCCAAAACTATCATTACCAGCAGAGGAATTTTTGCCCCGTTTTGGCTGGGGGGTTTTTGATGCTTGGGATAGTATCCATTACCGTGCGATCGCAACTTCTGGTTATGAATTTGTGAATGACGGCAAGCAACATAATCTGGCCTTCTTTCCCCTGTTTCCCTTAAGCATCTGGTTTTTGATGGAGTTGGGCTTACCGTTTGAATTGGCAGGCACGTTAGTCAACAACTTGGCATTTTTTGCAGCACTTTACTGTTTGTATTTTTGGGTCAAGGATTGTTATGGCATCAATGCAGCACACTGGGTAACTGCTGTGCTTTCTTTGTATCCGGCTTCGATGTTTACGGGAGTGATTTACACAGAGGGGCTGTATTTGTTTTTGAGTACGGCGACTTTGCAGGCGTTCGATCGAAAGCAATATGGCTGGACTGCTCTTTGGGGCGCGATGGCGACAGCAACACGTCCTACAGGTATGGCACTAATTCCAGCATTGGCAATCGCAGCCTGGAAAGAACGCCGACCACCTATTGCCTATATAGCCGCTTTGACTACTGCTATTGGCATACTTCTATTCAGTTTGTATTGTGCCATTTATTTTGGCGACCCTTTAGCTTTTATCGAAGCACAGCGAGGATGGCGACCAACTCTCGGATTTGATTGGCAGGGTTGGTTAAATATGTTCATGCAAATTGCCGTTGGCAGTAAAAATTGGCAATTTGGTTGGGTTCAAAACTCCTCTGGCGGGATTGAAGACCCCTGGTATCTCTTGTTATTTGGTGCGATCGTTTCTAGTGGTTATCTTTTATGGCATTTCCGTCAACGTTTTAGTTCTGTAAAATTATTTTATGGGTTTTATGGTTTAGTCTTATTTTTGTTGATTCTGGCAAGCGAACAGTGGATCGATAACTTCCTCAACTTGTTCATGGTCTTGGGTGGTGGCTATGTGTTGTGGCGCTTCCACACGCAACTGACCACAGTTACAGTTATTTATGGCTTTTGTGGTATTGGTTTACTGCTAGCCTCTGGAGGCACTATTTCCTTGAGCCGTCTCGCCTACGGTATTGTGCCTTTGAACATAGCAATTGGTGTGCTGCTATCTCACTATCCTCGTCAAGGATATTTAATATTAGGCGCTTTTTTGACATTACTAGCCAAAATAGCTGTAGGATTTGCCCAAGAGCATTGGGTTGGTTAGAAGGTTCGATCCATTATTGCGAAGAAATTGAATTTAAATTTCCTAATGAATGTATTCAATCAAACGAAGATAGCGATCGCTTCATTATTTCTAGGTGTAGGTGCCATTTCTTTTGGCTCTATTTTTATGAAATTGAGCGAAATTGAACTTAGCCCCAGTGCAACTGTATTTAATCGCTTTTGGCTTGCTAGCGTGGCTTTCTTGATTTGGCATGGATACAAAGCAATACGGCAGCAATTTTCCGCAGACAAACCTGTAGAACAGCAGTCTTACACCAGTCAGGATATGCTGCTATTACTAGGTGCTGGTATTCTTTGGGCTGCCACTTTAGTTTTGTTGGCTTGGTCGCTGACTCAAACTAGTGTTGCAATTTCTAGTGTGTTGCATAATCTCGCTCCCATATTTACTAGTTTAGGGGTGTGGCTGCTATTTGGTAAGGGTTTTGAGAAGCAATTCCTGATTGGCATGGTCATCGCCCTTGGGGGAGCGATCGCCATTGAATTTGAGGAATTGCAAATTGCTACAGACGAGGTTCAAGGAGGCTTGGCTGCGATCGTTTCGGCGGTTTTATTGAGTGCATACCTGCTGATCGTAGAAAAATTACGAACTAAATTTTCTCCAGCTACAATTCAATTGTGGATCTGTGCGATCGCTGCTCTAGCTATCTTCCCCATACTTTTGTTCACTCAAGATCGGCTTTTCCCCTCTACAGTCAGTGGGTGGGTGTGGGTAATTTGCTTGGCGCTGGTTTGCCAAGTTTTAGGTCATGGGCTTTTGACCTATAGCCTTGCTAAGTTTTCCTCTGTGGTTGTCTCCTTGGTGCATCTGTTAGAGCCAGTATTTAGCGGCATTTTCGCTCTGGTAATTTTTTCAGAAAAATTAACTTTCTCGAATTGGATAGGTTTCGCTGTAGTTTTAATGGGTTTATACTTAGCCATATCTAGCCAAGCTGCTATTAATTATCCGTTCCAGGCATCAGTCAACAATATAGTTAACACTTTCGTTCAAAGTATGACGATTAAACTGTCATTACTAAAGCAACAATTTTCAGAAACACCAGCTTTATTAGGAACTGTATCATTATTGTTTGCCTTAATTCCCATATCCTTAGCACCATCTTTAACTAAATTGTGTCAACAAGAAATTGGTGCAAATGCTGTAGTATTTCATCGCAGTTGGATTGCAACAGTTGTCTTTGGTTTGTGGAATGGACTTGAGGCTTTTCGCTACCAACAGTCTATTGAAGAAGGCAGGAGGCAGGGGGCAGAAGGCAGGGGGCAGGAGGCAGGGGGCAGAGGGCAGGAGGCAGGAGGCAGGAGTCAGGAGATAGAAGGCAGTATTACTCTTACTCCTGTCTTACTTGATAACCAATCTATAGAACAGAAGCCTTTTACAAGTCAAGAAGTGTGGCTATTGTTGGCAATGGGAACCTCTGCTGGAACCTATCTTCTATTATGGGCTTGGTCGCTGAGTCAAACTAGTGTTGCCAACGTGGCTTTACTGTCTAATTTGAACTCTTTATTTGTTGCTTTGGCTGGGTATTTATTATTCGGTCGGCGTTTCGATAATAGATTCGTGATTGGTCTGGTCGTCGCTTTGGGGGGAGCGATCGCCTTTGAACTCAATAAGGTACAATTTGCAACCGATCAAATATTAGGTGATGCATTAGCATTGCTAACTGCGGTTTTCATGGCTACGTGTATGCTGCTGATAGAAAGACTCCGAACCAGATTTAGCACTGCAACTATCATGCTGTGGCGATGTGGAGTAACAACAATGTTTCTATTACCAGTCCTCCCATTCCTCGAAGATAGACTATTGCCCTATTCCTGGATGGGTTGGTTTTTCATAATTTTTCAAGCTCTCTTCTGCCAAGTGTTGGGTCAAGGACTTTTAGCTTATAGTCTTAGCAGAATCTCTTCAGGCGTTGTCGCCGTCACGCTTCTTTTAGAACCAGTTCTAGCTTCCATTTTTGCTTGGTTTATTTTTGCAGAACAAGTAGCTTTGTTTGACTGGGCGACTTTTGCCGTAGTTTTAATGGGTATCTATTTAGCCCAATCTAGTCAATCCATTGTTCAAGTAACAAACGAAGGATCGTAGCAGCGCTATTTATCCAAAGTTCAATTTTAGAGAATATGTCTCTAAAGGATAAATTCATTCATAAATTATGGTGAAATTAGTGTAAATCCTTGAGCCGAACCGATAATTTTACTACCAGTTAAATTGATTTGCTGCAAAGCCCCATTGTCTAACAGCAAATAAGATTTATTAGATAACATTTGTTGTAAAGTTGGGACAGTTGCAGGAGTTACCTTACAATCGCAGTAAAAGTCTAAACTGGGACGCCCATAAGCAAAAGAAGTATAAATTTGTGTTCCTGTTGAAACATTTGCCCGAATTAATTCTGCTACTGGTTTAACCGGAAAAGCTTCCTTTAATTCCCAGATCCATGATTGCGAACTCATTAACAGTGCTAAAACTAAGTACATCCCAGAAAATAGCACTGGAATAAAGTTGCGATCGCGTTGTTTAATTAGCCATGCTGCAATGCTCATACTGATTGCCAAAACAATGCTCATGACTATTAAACTAGGTTCTTTCTTTGCAAGAATAAAGTAAACAAAACCTCCTAAACCAGCAATAGCAATAATAGTTATAAATATTCTCAAATTTCGTACCTGAAAATGACCGTACTGCCAAATTTCGCTAAGTTTCGCACCAATTGCCAAAGCTAAAAATGGATATACAGGCATAACATACCAAGGAAGCTTAGTTTTCATTAAAGAGATAGTCCCTAAGTAAATAATTGTGCCAATAAGAATTAAGCGACCCCAGGTAGTATGACGTTTTTTCCAAGCTAGATAAAAACCTCCTGGTAAAAATAGTAGCCAAGGAAAACTATATTTAATTAACTCAATTAAATAATACCAAGGTGGCCCGCTATGACCTTCAACAGATTGTGTCAGACGATCAAAAGTTTGTGTTTGAAAGTTCACTTGGAAGAAAGTTTCGCCATAATGTTGCCATTGAGCGACAAACCAAGCGATCGCAGGTGCATTTCCGAAAAATATTCCCACTAATAAATAGGGACTTGTTAACAAAGCAAACTGCCGATCTGCAATCATGAATAAAAAAGTGATCGCTCCTAGCGGTAAAACTATCATCCCTTTGGTGAGAGCAATTAACCCCAGACAAAATCCCACACCGAGAGCATACCGACGATTTTGACGTGCTTTTAGCAAACAAAACAACAGCAGCAAGAAAAAGGTAATAGTTGTACCATCTAGCATTGCTAGCCTTCCGTGACGCACTACAGGCAACATCGTCAGGTAAACTAAAGCGCTAAACAGAGCTGGTAAACTTTGGTTAAAAAGCAAACATCCCACCAAGTAAAGCAAAGGCACTCCCAAGGCAGTTAATACTGCACCCGGTAGACGTGTTGTCCACTCATTCACGCCTGCAATCGAGTAAGTCCAAGCAATTAATAAGTGCATCAGGGGTGGCTTATTATGATAGGGTTGCCCTCCCAATGTGGGGTAAAGCCAATGCATTGAACCAAGCGGGGCACGCCAAATTTCACGGGCAACCTGTGCCACAGTACCTTCATCCCAATCTCTTAAAGCGGAGTTTCCCAAAAATATCAGCCATAAAAATAGAGATATTATCAGTAAGCTAAATAACCATTCTTTTTCTCGGAATAGACGCATATCTAAAATCGGGATAATCATCTCAAACCTCACTAATCGTTAGATGATTTCCATTAGAAATCATTGCTAAATTTTGTAAGTATCTTGGATGAAGATTTGAGATTTTCTTCTTCTAAAATAGATACTCAGGCTGATAATACTCGGAATCCAATCGTAAATCTGATGGAAGTTGTTAGTAATTAACAATGCTCCAAACTGCCAAAGTTCAACCCTCCTTTTGCTGAAACTGGCTCAATAACCAAGTTCCAACTTCAGATTGACTTATTTCACGACTTCGGCGTAAGGCTTCTTCTAAAATTGCAATTACCAATCCAGGCAATACCTGTGATTCTTGAATCCGTTTACTGCCTCGATCTGCGATCGCATAAGCTATAATTTCGGCATTTTGAACATCTACTACCCAGTATTCAGCAATACCCAATTCTTCATAGAGCGTAGACGCGAAGCGGCTTGTCGCCAGACATCGCTTTGTACCCAAGTCATCCAGCAGAGATGTTTTCGCAATCTCAATCACTAAATCCGGTGCAGGATAGCGATCGAGGTTGACAATTCCTGTACCTGCTGGGATAGTTTGGGCACGTTCTCTGAGGTAATAGGCTACATCGGGCTGACAGTCCTGAATACCAGTTTTACGAAAAATCGTGGTGTCTAAGCCTGTGGCTAAAATCCCTTTAATAGTCGCAAATAGAGTTACAGCAAAAATAATTATTACATGGTCTTTACCATGAGCAAAACTAACTGGTGGCATCTCCAGCCTCATGTGTCCTTTGTAGTAATAGCTTTTTCCCTTCTCGTTGAGCAAGTTAGCGACTATCTGCTCATACTCCTGCCAAGAAGCACAAATCCATATATCTGTCGGTAACTGGGTCTGAGTTTCACTCATTGTCTAACCCTTGTGCCAGTAATCTATATCTCCTGTAACTTAAATTCTAAACTCCTAGCTCGACTCTTTAATCTCTGAAGTGCAACCTCTGAGTTCTGAGGTTAGATGATGGGGGTTAGAAGGCGATCGCTTCGCTGCTAAACCATCTCATACTCGGCAATTTCGCATCAAAGCTGTATAACCTGCTTGCACAAAATGTCTGTCATAGGCAAGCGCTTCAGCAATAATTTGCTCCTCCATAATTTTGAATGACACGCAATCAGTTTGACTCCACTCCTTATCTGCCCTTTGCTCATAAAGCGTCAACGCCGCCTGAAACTGAATACTAGTTTGTGGAATGATGGTAGTGTTTGGATGGCGATAAAGACTCCTAATCAGATTGGCGGCTGCTTGTCGAAAGTACTCACCTCTAGATGAAAAATCATTCAGTACTTCAGTTAAGACCATTTCACTGGTGACAATATGAGCAGGCTGTAAAGCTTTTGAGAGGTTTACCGCTTTGTTATGTAAATCATCACGAGGATTAAGCAACGCCACCCAGTACCCTGTATCTGCAAACACAACCCGCATCAATCTTTTCCTTGTTTCTGTTTCTGGTAGTAATCAAATCTCCTAGCTAAGTCTGTGGGTAGTTTTTGCCATTCTTCATCAGGGACTTGGGCAGAGATTTCAGCTACTAATTCCCAAATAGGCACAGCGTTTAGGTCAAAGGAAAGTTCGCTTAATTTGGATATCTCGCTGAACTTGATGGTGGTTGACAGGTTTTCAGAACCATCTGACGGAGATATCGGCGTATGTTCCGGTTGAAAATTTTGTTTTACCATTCTATTATTTTTACCTGCTTCTTCCATATCTGAGTCTGGATGATGAGGCTTGGAAGGCGATCGCTTTATTTACTCAACTTAGTTTATTCTCCTTTCACCGCAGCCTCAATTGCTTTCACAAATGGAGCAACCCACCACTGATCTGAAGCTTTCTGAAGTGCTTCAAATATAAATGCTTTTCCTCCGACTTCCAAGCGCTTCCTCAAAGTTGGATTCTGCTTCACTTGCTCTACTGCTTCTGCCACAATAATTTGTTTCTCTACTTCAGTTGGAGCGGGATAATTTTGAGTGATCCGATTTACGATTTGCTGAATATCGTCAAAAGTCTCTATGAGATTTTGGTCTTGAGCATAATTATGCTGTGTTCCAATCTGATCTCCATTGACTGTGCTATTGAGATTGACTGCACCCACAGATCCACTAAAGTTTAGGTTTGGGTTGTTTGATCCTTGCATAATAAAGACTCCTGCTTGAATTTGTGTACTTTGATTTTTTGACTGATTGCTCACAATCTGGAGGATCTGCTCTGGTTGAGGTGGTTGCCAATTTTTTCGCCGTTTAACGCTGTGGGCTTTCAGCAGCGTTTTTTTAAGCCACGTTAATTCAGGAAACTCCTCAGCAATACGCTCAATCTCGATACACGCCTGAGATGTCCCAGTTTCCCTAAGTTGTGTTAAAACACTGTCTCTTAAGTTAGCAACACTTTCTCTAGCGCCCATATTGTGAGCAAGAACATCATTACTGTAATCAGGATCTTCAGCATGAGGATACTGACAAACTAGCCAGATGTATAAATCCGCTAACTGTTTTTCAGTCAGCTTTAAATACAAACCATGCGAGTAGCGGTAAGCGACTGCTTCAAATACTTCTCGCCCAAAGTCTGTATCTTGCTGAATAGCCGACCAAATAACCGCCCAGCTAGTAGGTTCTGCACATTCGACTAATACCCTACCTGCAACTACAGCTTTCTGGTGTGCTTCTTCTTCTAAAGGTAGAGGAATAGAAACAAGAGATTTAGCAAACTCTCTAGCTCCAATCGATTCACGCTTTAAAAGTTCTTCAAGTAACTGCCCCATACACTGAGGTTTAATTACTGTATCCCTAGCCTTTTCTAAAAGAACAGCTTTAAAACTTTCATCCCAGCATTTCTCAAATTTATTAAGAATAAAGATATAGCCATGTTCCTCATTCTCCTTATTAATAATACACAGCAGTGTATTTAGGGTTTCAGAGGGGGCATTTATGTATGCCCGCTTAACTAATTCGGTGTAGTAATATTCTTTTTGGGTGGTGCTGCTATGAGGAAAGGCAACAATAATAGATGCCCACCGTTGCCATATCTGAGATGATACAGTGTCTAAAAATTCTGGAGTTTCTTGTAAAAGCAATTGTAAAGCTTTACAGCCAGATAATGCTGGACGATCATACGTATTTGTCCCTATCCAGTCATAAGCTACCTGATTATATTCTTGAATATATTTTTTAGCGCCGTTGATAATTCTTTCACGAGTTTTTCTATCAGCTTCTCGCCATCCAGGAAGTTTTGTTAAATCTGATTCAAGCTCTTTTTCATAAGATTGACTATCTGGCTTAAGCAGCATCTCCATATTTATTTGCCACCAAGCTAATAAATTTCCTGACTCTAGCTGCTCTAAAAATAGAAGTACTCGTTCTTTAGGTGGTGGATCTAGAATAGGTTTTTGTCTACGAGCTATGCGTTCTTGCATCTCTTGATAGTCAGACCTCGACTTCTCAGCCTGCATTGAGTCCAAATCAATTATTGAAACATAATATGCAAATTCTTCACGCAAGATATTATTAGTCTGAGTAGCTGTAAGGATAGCATCTATCTGCTTCACATCTTGACGATTAAATTTCCACTGAATTAGCGCTGCCCAAATTCGCTCTTGCTGAGAATCAACATTTTGAAGTTTTCCGAGCATCCAAAAAACATCTTCTGTCGAAAGGATATTTTGTGTTAATGAATCCAATAAAAAATATATATTTTCTCCTGATTGGGAAACTGTTATGACTGCCTGCTCAACAAGCTTGCGCCGTCTTTCAAGATTATTAACAAGTGATAATTCAAATTGTGCTTGGATCTCGTTGTCGAAAGTTATGATTTTCTGATCTTCTCTCCACTGTATTAGAGCGATTTTAGTAAAACTTTCTGCTATATCAGGTAAATCGAGATGTTCCCAAGCTTTTAGCATTATCGCATCCGCAAGTCTTTCAAATGAGTGTCCAAAGCACCTAAGACCTTGCTTTTCAACCCACTTAAGAGCAACTAGCAAATCACATGGCTGTAGTTTTGGTACGAGTTCAAAGTCAAGAAATATTTGATACGCTCCTGTAAAGTTTCTCTTCTTAGGTGGAGTTAAGACATTAAACAATTCCTCTACTGTTAGATGATCTGACCAAATTGCTGCCAAAGCATATCCTTTAAGTCGGTCGTCCTCATCTTCTAGAAGCTGTTCACAAGTCAGTGGTTTAAATTGCAATCTTGCATTTACATTACCAATTGTACAGATTGCTTTTGCGGCATTAACTCTGAGGTAAATTGATTGAGATGAATCAAGTACTAGGTTTACCAACTCCTCCTGAAGTTCATCTACCTTACAAGCCTCAGCAATATCTATTGCTGCATCTCGTGCATCGATTGGCTTGCTTAAATCCTGAATATATGGAAGCAATTGTACAGCTAACCCGGAATGTTTAAACTTCTCGTATGTGGGATAATTATTTCTATGTGAATCAAATAGCTTTCCCTGCTCATACTGTTTTAATAAGTTATCAACTATTGCTGCTCGAAGATTTGCATCTGTAGGTATGTCGCTTCGCAACAATACATCAGGATCAGTTTTCATGATTTCCTGAAGTACGTCAGTCCTCATACTAGCTAGCCATGCTGCTGTCTCATGAAGTTGTGGGATTAACTTACGTTCAGGATCTTCAGGTGAAACAATCAGTTTCATTACCTGATTCAAAGGTGTTTCGTGCTGAACTAAGTACCATGCTGCAAGAAATTCAGCATAGGTTTGGTGTGCCCATCCCATACGGCTTAATTCACCACGAGATGAGAATAAACCAGTGTCTAAAACTTCTGCAACAGTTTTTTGAGTAATTTCAAACTCTCTACTGTCAAAGGTTTCTGTTCCTTGGCATATCTTCTCAATCAGCACGTCTTCATCTGGAACATCACCCCAATCTGTGCCACTCCAAATAGCAAATTTATTACCAAAAATTGTAATAGCTGCAATCCTAGCGGCAATAATTAAACGTTTTTGCCGCTCAATATTTCCTATTAATTTTGATGAAATGCGGCTTTGATTCCGTTCTTCACAAAGCCAGAGGCATCCTTCAGCATAAAGTTCATGTAGCCTTTGATTAGGAGGAAATTGACCACCGTGGCGATGATAAGTCTTGATAAGGAATTCTAATGTTATGGGCTTGATAGCCAAAGGTACAACATTTTTCTGGTTAATTTCTTCTAGAAATGCCTCAGCATCATTGATTCCTGCAATTCTTGCTGCCTGACTAACATCTATACGGCGAAGCGGAGCTAATTCATAAATTCCTACACTATCTTTACCCCAAATTTGCTTGAGTCCTTCTTCTAGGACTGGTTGCCAAACAGCTGTTCGGCAGGCAATACAAAGATGTAAACGCTGGATATGCTTCTGATAAATTTTGAACTCGTCAACTAAGAGCGTTGCTAATGTATCTATTCGTAGCAAGCATTCATCAAGACTATCCAGAAAAATATGTAACTGATGAGTTCCTTCTATCCATTGAGTAAATTCTGGGCTGTCAAATAATCTGCGAACTAATCTGTCTTCACTTCCATAGGAACGGATATCATCTAACGAATGTACCTCACCACCTTGCTGTTGAATTTTACTGATAATTTGTTTTTTCTCTGCTTTTAAAGCACAACTTTTACCAATTCCTGGCTCACCCAAGAGTGCTAAACATGAGAAGTGGGAGATAGCATCGAAGGTTACTAAATCTGGATTGTATATTTTGCCCCACTTTTCTTCTGGGTCGCATAGATAACCGCCATCAGCTAGATTAATGTGACCTGACCGAGGACACCAGAACCGCTTCCATTTGTAATCTGGACTTGGCATTTTCACCAACAAGAGGCTGAAAACATTTTTACTATGTTAACCTCACTAACCCTTAATGATGTCTTTTAAGAGACGAGTTTTCCAGATAAATATTTCCGCGATCGCTCTCAAAATCTCAACTTTCAACCTCTGAACTCGGAAGTTGCACCTTTTTACTCGAACATTGAGCCTCTGAACTCGGAAGTTGCACCTTTTTGCTCGAACGTTGCGCCTCTGAACTCGGAAGTTGCACCTTTTTGCTCGAACGTTGCGCCTCTGAACTCGGAAGTTGCACCTTTTTACTCGAACGTTGCGCCTTTGAACTCGGAAGTTGCACCTTTTTGCTCGAACGTTGCGCCTTTGAACTCGAAAAATAAAGCTCAGAACTTGGAATGTCGTACTTTTAACTCCAACATCCAAATTCTGAGCTTTCATATTGCACGTTTTAAATGCAAGTACTGAGCTATTTTCTACAACGCTGCTTTTTGAGACTTGGATTTTGCAGGTTTACGAGCAAATCGTTGTCCCATTTCCACAACCACTGCATCTAAACCCGCCCCTTGTCCACTGGCTTTGGCGTAGTTATACACCTGTAAGGCGGCTGCATAAGCTTCACTACCGACTGCAAGAGATGTATCATCTACCAACTCTTGTAACTGCGTCAACGACAATAACACCGGATACAACGCTTCAAATAATTGCACATCCTTTCGCATTTCATCCAAGTCAAACGATCGCGGTAAAAACTCTGGATTCTGCGCCGCTACCTCTAATGCTTTGCTTACAAAGGCGCGACTCTTATCGCCCATCTTGGGTAAAGTCTTGCGATCGTCGGCACTCAAATCAACCAAAAATGGTAGCTTTTCTTTAATGGTGGTGATCGCTTGCAACACAGCATCTCTGTCTGTTTGTGCCAATGTTGCACTAATTGGGGTCGTAGACATAGAAATCACTCTCCAGTATGTTTCTTTCATCTAGAGTGCCCACATATACACCTAAACTTTCCATTCACATAGCAAAACCGCTCATCGTAATAAAGACTGATTTGGCGTTAACTGGCTCTCAAAACGGCTGTAAACAATTTGGGTTGGATACCAACAAGAAAACCAGTATAAATCTTGCATAACTTTACAATAATTACTCTCATCTGCTAACTCAAAGTGAACCAGAGCTAAATTATTCAATCCAACTACTTCTCGTCCCTCCTGAAACCAACGAGATTTCCAAAAAATCAGAGGTTGTAACCATTTCCATTTAGCATTTTCGGCTCGTTTCCAAGGAGCTATCAATGATAATATATCTGCTGTGTAAGTAGAAGTCTGAGCAGTGTTTCGAGGTATCCACTCCAGTACACAATGCCAGTCAGGGTCATTCAGCAGCTGAGGATTATGGTGTAATTGTTTCTCGGAAATTTCTACCATATTGGGTGGCTTTATCCAGCCGATCCAATGTCGTACCTGTTCTGGTAGCAGCCAATCTTTCAATCGTGTATGAATCAGCCGCGTCAACATCTCTTCATTCTTCAATGCACTAGCGGTTAGCTGTATCAAGACAGATTGTAATTTGGAATGGGTGCGTGCATAAGATAAGTGAGCAACAGAACTGTAGTGAATATCCCCAGATAAAATCACGACTTGTTGACGTTCCTCAAACAAAGTAGTTAGGAATTTCGCCAGTGCTTCAACATTGATATTCCAGGCATCTCCAACATCTGTTGAAAAAACTTTCTCCTGGTTTAAGTGCCAATGATGAATCCAATCAATCACTTGTAATCCAAAAACATTTGTGGGCGCAATCACAAATGTAGTTTTAATTTGAGTTTGTTCAGTTACTTGTTGTAAAGGCAAAAGTAGTTGTTGCTCAAAAGCCTTTGGACACAACAGCATCGGCGGCGCAATTGGTTTTTGATCGGCTGGATAACCCCGCCATGTACGTGTATCCAGCACAATTACTTCATGGCAATCGCTGCGGACTATATAATGCCAAGTCAGCGCTTCCGGATCTCGATCCAGAATAAATACTGCACCGTCTCGGACTAAAATAGGTAAGTCTGTGTGGGGGTCGTTGGCTGGCATACCTAGATAACGAGCGATCGCCTGATTAGCCTTTGCATCTCTTCCTTGAGAAGCTGACCAAGCTTGTGCAGCCGCCAACAGCTTTTCACCTGATTTTCCTTCTGCAAATTGCTCTGGTGTATTGCCCCAACCTTGAAATACTGTATAAGCTAACAATGCATTTTGGACTATTCTTCGCCCTAATGGTTGCCCCAGCACGCGCAAACACCAAGCTTGGTTTAAATTCCAGTCATCAGTAACATCATGGTCATCAAAGATGGTGTACATGGGGATATTGGCAAGGGCGCGGCGCACTTTCCAAAGGGTGTAGATGAATTGTCGCAAATGCTTGACTGCGCGATTCCAGTCTTTGATAGCATGGCGATCGCGCATTACTTGCTGTCCTTTGGGAAATGTTGTCGGCCAGCACACTGGCGACCAAGCGAGTAAATAAGTAGCGTAATATTCACCCAGACTGAAAAGATGACTGTTGACTTTCTCTGCTTTGTTATGTAGTCCTGCCGTCAAACCAGCTTGATTTGTCGCAGCATCAGCCCGTTCTCCAGGGGGTAGCTGCTGAGGAGTGCAGTACACTCCATTCACCGGAAGTCGTTCTTCCCAACCCAAGAGGGCATCACCAAGAGTAGTTGCAACCCACAGAGATGGTTCTGCTACATCATCTCCATAAATTTGATCTCCCGTGAGAAACAGCTGGTGAGGTCGGTGCTGGGGTTGATTTGCTGATGCCTGAATCATACTGTCGAGAATTGGCAGTGCATCAAACCCATGCCCATGAGGTTTACGGCAGGAAGCATGGACAATTTGCAAATCTTGAAAACGGTTTGGCGGTAAAGCAAAGGTTGGTTTTTGATGATCGAAGTAGCTGATGTTGACTGGAGGAGAGGAGTTTGAACATAATGCTTGTTGCATTTGCAGGGTTTGGTCAGCAACAGTAAACTGGAGGTCGTATGCATAGATGTGACCTCCAGTTAGGCAATGTCCAATTGTAGATCGAGCCGTGATCGCAACTACATGAAGATACTTACCCAGAGCAAAGGTAGAGCGTTCTCCCTCCAATAAGCAATTTCCTAGTGTTTCACCATCATTTGTTGTGTCATAAACCTTAAGTTTTACCTGACAAGACTGTTTCAGTGCCATCCATACTGTCACAGACTCTGGCTCAGTATGTTTGAGGATTGGCCCCGCTAAAATCAGTGGTAGTTCTTGTAAAAACTCGTCCCCAACTTGGTACTTCATTGCAAACAGTTGACATGATGGTGTTTTAGATGTGTTACTTTGCTCCTAAATTGGTAGCCCAACTCATCTAATCACCAATCATGCATCAATTCTTATCTGTTTAACATCAGTTGATAGCGCAAATAGATTGCAGCCTAAAAGTTCAGGGACAGGCGATACGCCCATCCCATAAAAGTGATTATTTTAGGGAACTCCAAGAAATAAACTATCCAATCTTGTAGGGTGGGCAACATGAGTGCCCAGTTTATATGGCGGGCAAGATGCCCACCCTACAATCAATAATTGAATATTTTTTATTTGGAAGTCCCTTAGTTAATTAATTTCGCGCGATGCCTTCTTCCCGCGCGGCACGTTGCACAGCAGCAGCAACAGCAGTGACAACACGCTCATCAAAGACTGAAGGAATAATGTGTTCCCGATTTAAGTCTGAAGGCTTAACTAAAGAGGCAATCGCACTTGCGGCTTCTAGGTACATTTTGATGGTAATTGTCTGTGCCCGACAATCTAAAGCACCACGGAATACCCCAGGAAAAGCAAGGACGTTATTGATTTGATTTGGGTAATCGCTACGACCGGTCGCAATGACAGCCACATCTTTACTGATTAATTCTGGCTGAATCTCTGGAATCGGATTTGCCATTGCAAAGATAATTGGATCTTTCGCCATCGATTGCACCATTTCTGGTGTCAAAACTCCTGGTGCGCTGACACCAATAAACACATCTGCTCCTTGCATTGCACCCGCTAATGTACCTTGACCTTTCACAGCAAATTCGAGTTTTTCTTCTGTCAAATCGCTGCGACTGGTAGAGAGAATCCCTTTAGAGTCGCACATCCAGATTTTTTCTGCCCCAGCTTTGCGGAGTAACCGAGCGATCGCCACTCCCGCCGCCCCAGCACCGTTAATCACGATCTTGATTTCTGCTAAGGATTTATGTACGAGTTTCAAAGAATTAAATAACGCAGCCAAAGTGACAATTGCTGTACCGTGCTGATCGTCGTGAAAAACGGGGATATCTAATTCTTGGCGTAATCTCTTTTCAATTTCAAAGCAGCGAGGTGCAGCAATATCCTCTAAATTCACGCCCCCAAACACCGGCGCAATATTCTTAACTGCCTGGATAATTTCTTCTGTATCTTGGGTGGCGAGACAAATAGGAAAAGCATCCAGCCCCGCAAATTCCTTGAATAGCATTGCTTTGCCTTCCATAACTGGTAGGGCGGCAGCTGGGCCGAGATTTCCCAAACCCAAAACGGCACTACCATCGGTAACAATAGCAACGGTGTTCTGTTTGATGGTTAACTTATAAACTTCCTCTGGATCTTGAGCGATCGCTGTACAAATTCGACCGACTCCGGGGGTGTAAGCCATGGCCAAATCGGAAACACTCTTCAAGGGAATTCTACTGCTAATGCTGATTTTGCCACCGCGATGCAAATTAAAGGTGCGATCGTAAACACTGAGTAACTTGATATCTGGCAACACCTTGATTGCTTGCACAATGGTTTCAGCGTGTTCAGTACTAGCAGCATCTACAGTCAGATCGCGGGTGGACTCTTTGCGGGTTTGCTCGATTAAATCGATTTGACCGAGATTACCGCCACAGGTTGCGATCGCATGTGTTACTGACGCCAACATCCCTACACGATTGGGAATCTGCAAGCGCAGTGTCAAACTAAAACTAGAATTAGGAGTTAGGTCTGCCATGTTGATTTTGGATTTTAAGTTTTAGATTTTATATTGAATTGAGACAAAAACTAAAATTTAAGATTTGTAGTTTGTGAAAACACAATGTATGTAAACTTTTGGGATAATCATCAGTAGTTAGTTTATCCACTGCTTACAGTTTTGATAATTATTTTTATTTATACCAATGCATTTACTAATATAAATGAGTAACAATTTAGTAATTGTACCCAAATACACCAGATATTTTTTTTATATTTTATCTGTGTAAATATTTGTATAACTATAGCTTCATGCACGAAAAAAGCGCCCTCCATACAGAGAGCGCAGTGAATTTTAACTTACAATTAACCGTGAATTATAGGTGCTGCATCTACGCCCGTCGTAGACATCGTTGCCAGAGGTACTGCCTCACCACCCGCTAAATCCAGGGGGAAGTTGTGAGCATTGCGCTCGTGCATCACTTCTATACCCAAATTGGCGCGGTTTAGCACATCTGCCCATGTATTAACTACATGACCTTTGGAGTCAAGAATTGACTGGTTAAAGTTAAACCCGTTGAGGTTGAACGCCATCGTACTGATGCCCAATGCCGTTAACCAGATCCCAACTACAGGCCAAGCAGCCAAGAAAAAGTGTAAAGAACGCGAGTTGTTAAAGCTGGCATATTGCCAAATTAACCGCCCAAAGTAACCATGAGCCGCTACAATGCTATAGGTTTCTTGTTCTTGACCAAACTTGTAACCGTAGTTTATAGATTCAGCTTCTGTTGTCTCTCTAACTAAAGAGGAAGACACCAAAGAACCGTGCATCGCGCAGAACAGGGAACCACCGAACACCGCCGCTACACCTAGTTGATGAAATGGGTGCATGAGGATGTTATGCTCGGCTTGGAATACGAACATGAAGTTAAACGTGCCGCTAATGCCCAGAGGCATCCCGTCAGAAAAGCTACCTTGACCAATTGGATAAATTAAGAAAACCGAAGTCGCAGCAGCTACAGGCGCAGAGTAAGCAACGCAAATCCAGGGACGCATCCCCAAACGATAGCTTAACTCCCATTGCCGACCGAGCCAGCAAAAGATACCAATCAAGAAGTGCAAGACAATGAGTTGATAAGGGCCGCCGTTGTAGAGCCATTCATCCATTGAAGCAGCTTCCCAAATTGGGTAGAAGTGCAAACCAATTGCATTAGATGTAGGTACAACAGCACCAGTGATGATGTTATTGCCGTATAATAAAGAACCAGAAACTGGCTCCCGAATGCCGTCAATATCAACGGGTGGTGCAGCAATAAAGGCAATAATGAAACAGATGGTAGCGGTTAATAGGGTAGGAATCATTAAAACGCCGAACCAGCCAATATAAAGCCGATTGTCGGTGCTAGTAATCCATTGACAGAAACGATCCCACAGGTTGCCGCTTTCGCTTCTTCCTAAAGTTGTGGTCATAACTGTGTTATTGATAAATCGGTGACAACAAACTTTCCCAATTTTAAGAATTGAGAATTAAGCTGTTTTCAAAGACTTCGCCAAATACCTTCTCCCTAATAGCCGGGACTCTCTGGAATTACCTCACACCAAAAATGCTGTTAACTAATTTCCCAAGGGAGACTGTCTGAAAAAAGGGGAAAATTTCCCGGCTCATAATATCACGTTTTACATTAGTAATTTTTATTTTTCAAGACATTATTTTTAAATTTTATTAAGCTAAACGCTCAACAAACTCAGCGTGTTTTTTTGAATTTAACCCTTGTTGCAGTACTGCTAAAACTTTTGTCATATCTCCTATGATTAGTGAGGTGACAGCTAACCACAAACCTGGAAAGACTTTACTTTTAATCTTTAAAATAATTACAACTAAAAAGCGCCCCCATTTGTGGAGGCGCTTTTTATTTAGCTAAATCTTCAGAATTAACCGTTGATAGTAGGAGCAGTCAGAGCGACAGGTGTAACTTCACCAGCAGCTAAGTCTAGGGGGAAGTTGTGAGCGTTACGCTCGTGCATTACTTCCATACCCAGGTTAGCGCGGT
>NZ_JAVRCD010000053.1:0-58923 GCF_034530895.1 Nostoc sp. DedQUE08 | reverse complement strand
GTGTTAAGCATACCGCCAGCGTTCATCCTGAGCCAGGATCAAACTCTCCGTTTTGTTGTGTTTCGAGTTTGCGGCTCCGAAAAAAATATTTCCCGGAATCCTGTTATTAATTTTGACTATCCTTTTGGATTTACCAAAAGCAAAATCTTTTGACGAGGATTGGTTTTTTCTTAAGCTTTCAAAGTATTATGTTTTACAGGTTCAGCGGTGGTTTTGGCGTCTTTCGCCTTTCCACTTAACTAGAGTAACTAGTCATCCCCTAGTTTGTCAAGGGTAAATTTATTTTTTTTTCTAAAATGGCAAATCGCTTGCCTGGACTTGCTTTCAGGTTAATAGGTTAAGCAACAGGAGGGAGGCGAGAACGAAGTGGCTAAACCTGAGTGTGTGAATAATGCACGTTGCTTGTCTCTAAATCTAAATGGGATCTGATGTAAATTAAGTAATTAATGATTATTCAAAAAGGCAGGAGGTAGTCTTGCTAAGAGCTGATTCGTAAAGAAAATCTTAAGGGTACTCAACCCATTACTAGGTCTGAATTTCAGCGAATAAATGCTGTATTGATTTAAATTACTGAAACCCTTATTAGACAAGTACTTTACTTGAGTTTACAAATTAGCTCTAAAGGTATGTATCTTGAATCCAAATGCTCGAATTAATTATATTAAGAGCATAGTTGTTGGGAAGGTTGCGGTTTAAGACTCCCATCCTACAGGTGACGCTTATATGGACATTTACGCGATCGCCATCACTACGATCGCAAAGCGTTTGGAGGAGAAGATAGGCGTTACAGTAAATCTAGTGCTGTATAGGGACTTCAAAATTTATAATGAATTTTTGATAAACAGCTAAAAATTAGACTAGGCAATAAATACAGATGATCCGACCGCGTAAGGTCTTTGCTCAACATTGGCTCAAAAGTGAAAAGGCGCTCGACGCAATTATTAAAGCAGCTGAGTGTACACAAAGCGATCGCGTCCTAGAAATTGGGCCTGGCACTGGCATTCTAACTCGTCAGTTATTGCCCTTAGTAGAATCTATGATTGCAGTTGAAATAGACCGCGATTTATGTCAACTGTTATCAAAGCAACTCGGTAAGACTAAAAATTTCCTATTGCTGCAAGGCGATTTTCTCACCCTAGATTTACCATCTAATCTACTAGCCTTTCCTAATTTCCAAAAGCCAAATAAGGTAGTAGCCAATATTCCTTACAACATTACAGGGCCAATCATTGAGAAACTACTGGGTACGATCGCTAACCCCAACCCCGAACCATTTGACTCAATAGTGTTACTGGTACAAAAAGAAGTCGCAGAAAGATTGTATGCTAAAGCAGGATCAAAAGCTTTTGGGGCGTTGAGTGTGCGGGTACAATATTTGGCTGAGTGTGAGTTGATCTGCACAGTCCCAGCCGCCGCATTCCATCCACCGCCAAAAGTCGATTCAGCAGTGGTGCGATTGCGTCCCCGAAAAATAGAAATACCAGCGCTTAATCCCCGACAATTAGAGAATTTCTTAAAATTGGGGTTTGGTGCCAAGCGCAAAATGTTACGAAATAATTTGCAATCAGTTATAGAACGCGATCGCCTGAGCCACTTACTGGAACAATTAAAAATAAATCCCCAAGCTAGAGCCGAAGACCTCAGCGTTCAGCAATGGGTAATTTTAGCAAATGAACTGGGAGTAGAAAGTAGGGAGTAGGGAACAAGGCAGATTTTTCCCATTCGTCCTTCTTCATTCCCCATTCCCCATTCCCCACTTCTAGAAAATGCGTTCCTACAGCCTAATTGCCCCTGCTAAAATCAACTTGTATTTGGAAATCATTGGCGATCGCCCCGATGGTTATCACGAGTTAGCCATGATACTTCAAAGTATCGGACTTGCAGACAAAATTGATGTGCGTTCTCTCAGCACTGACAGCATTCGTGTTCACTGCAACCACCCACAAGTACCGACAGATAAAAGTAATCTGGCATACCGAGCAGCAGAATTAATGGTAAGGCAATTTCCCGAAGCCTTTGCTAAATATGGGGGTGTGGAGATTACCGTTAATAAGCAGATTCCTGTAGCTGCTGGGTTGGCTGGAGGTTCGACAAATGCAGCAGCTGTGTTGGTGGGGATAGATTTATTATGGAAGTTGGGGCTAACTCAGTCAGAATTAGAAGAGTTGGCAAGTACACTTGGTTCAGATGTACCTTTTTGTGTAGCGGGTGGAACTGCGATCGCAACAGGTAGGGGTGAGCAACTTTCTCCCCTGCCGAGTTTAGATAACATATATATAGTATTGGGGAAATACCGCAGTCTGGAAGTTTCCACACCTTGGGCATACAAAACTTATCGACAGCAGTTTGGTCATTCTTATATTAGAGATAGCAAAAATTTGGAAGCGCGTGCTAATGCAGTTCATTCAGGGGCTATAGTAAAAGCTATTCTGGATAGAGATGCCAGAAAAATTGCCCAAAAACTGCACAATGATTTAGAGCGTGTCGTATTGCCAGCCTATCCGCAAGTCTTGCAGTTGCGAGAAATGTTTGCAAATCAAGAAGGTGTTTTAGGAACAATGATGTCTGGTTCTGGGCCAACAGTTTTTACTCTTGTTGAGTCTCAGCAGCAGGCAGAACAAGTCAAACTGCAAGCTAGGGAAGCAATTCTTGATGAAGACTTAGAATTGTTTGTGACTCGGACAATTACACATGGTATTCAGGTGGCATCTTCAATTTAAATAAATCTTTATTGTTAATGAAGTATGGGCAATAAGCTGATGAATGAGCTTTTAAGTTGCATAGTTCAAATCATCAAAAAAACGCAAAGATGCAATTTAAATGACAAACAATAATTATTCCTAATGCTCCAATCCAAAATCTAACATCTAAAATCTAAATATTATGAATGACCAAAATCTAACGCCGCAAACAAATGCTAAAGAACAGGTGACAGCTAGTCCGTTACGCTGTTTTACTGGGGCGGCGATTTCTGGAGGGATGGCATTTGCAGCCTATTCGCTGATGATTGCGATCGCGACAAATTTTGCTAGTAAACCGATCCATTCAATCAATCCATTGGTGGTAAAGATTTCTTCTGCTGTTCGTACTCTGGTAGTTGGTGTAGTTGCTTTAGGTAGCGGGATTTTTGCTATAGTGGCAATTGGTTTGTTGGCTTTGGGAGTACAATTATTAGTGCAGCAATTGACGAAGCAAAAAAGTAGTGAAAACTAGTAATTTACTTTTAATCAGTAATCTAAAAGCACAAGTTTTTCTAATATTTTGCAAGGAGTTGATTTTACTCTTGCCAAATTTATTTAGCACAAGCAGCAGGTGCAGATGCAGTGCTACTGGTTCCAGTAATTCTCTAGTTTATTGTATCCCTAATGTTATCAGACATAGATCCTTGAATAGCAAATGTTGTAATTTTAGTGAATAGTATAAAATTTGACTTTAAAAGATTTTTGGTTGACACTTTACAGACTGGCTCAATATTCACGAATTTATGCGGAATTAATACCAACGACACTGAAATAAATAACATTATTTATAAGCAAAATTTATGAACACAATCAAGAGATATTTTTTACCCCCTATTTTTGTGACAATGGTTGTGAGCCTTGGTAGTTGTAGTTCTAACCCTACCGCAGGTAATATTGACAGCGCAACTTCATACCCTACTACAGTACCAGCACCGACGAATAGCCTACCTTCTCAGTCTCCCAGCCAAATTCCTAGCGTAGCTCAGTTGAGAGAAAAGTTTCCTAATCAAGAATCTTCTAAGGAAAATACGCCTTCTTCACCAAAGGAAAATACGCCTTCCTCACCAACTTCTAAGGTTGCCACTAGCAAAACTACTAACGTAACACTATACACAAGTGATACCCAATGTCAAAAGCTAATTCCAGAAAAGATTTCAGTACCAGCCGAGGAACCAGTGACAAATGTCGTAAGTAAAATCTTAGAAAAACGAGATACAAGCGACTTTAGCTTGTCTGGGTATCGTGTCAACATCAAAAATGGCATTGCTACAGTTGATTTACGAATATCTCCTGAGTCAAAGCGGCAAATAACTTCTCTTTCTAGTTGTGAACAGTTTGCTCTGTTTGGCAGTCTCCGCAAAACCTTAACGAGTAATACTCAATGGAATATAAAAGAAGTTCGCTTCACGGAGCGAGGCGAGGACATTGTTCTTTAGTTAAATATTGTAATAAGTGCCGTCATCAGCTAGCTAAAAAAATTTTCTAATCTGAACAGCTACAGGACTCATGCATCAGTAGTTGTCAAAATAGTGGATTTTCTAGCCAATTGAAAACAGCTGTAAATAGTGGTATGCTTAATTTTAAGCATAAGTTTATGTTAGCAATTTGCGGGTGTAATTCAGTGGTAGAATGTCATCTTCCCATGGTGAACGTCGTGGGTTCGAGTCCCATCGCCCGCTCTAGAATCTGTAACTGTACATTCGCACATTATATGTCGTAATTCGCAAATTAATGTCGTTTTTCGCAAATTAATGTCGTTCGGGCTATTTTTTAGAGTCAATTTAATTATGCTAGTTTTTCGCAAATTAATGTCGTATTAGATTGTGGTCTAATTGGCACACTAGCTTCTATATTAAACTTACTCACCAATATTCTGCTAAAACAAGTTTCAATGGGTAAATTTTCTTACTCCGTTCTCAGGACGACCCTTACCCATTAAACATAATTATGATGAAGCAACTAATCAGTGAAATTAACTAGTAGCATATTGTCTTTACAAGAAAATACTCATTTATTTCAACCTTTTATTAGCCAGTATAGATTTTGACACTTTAGATGATTTCCAGAATAAAAATTACTACTCAACATCATTCCATCGTAGAGGAGAACGGCTGTTGGCTCTTCTAATCGGTAAATTCTTTCTTGTAAATCACCTTAGTATTGGGAAGATGACATTCCTTTCAACCCTCTTAGGCAACTTTTAGACGAGATGGTTCTTGAGCATCAATAGCTAGTACTAATTGGAACAGACGCAAATACTTTAAACCCACCCCTAGCCAGGATGGTTGTCGAAACTTCAGTCTCGCGCCGACGCCTGTGCATCGGAATCCTTTCAACCCACCCCTAGCCGGGATGGTTGTTGAAACCACCTGCCTATCTCCCTGAACCTCGTCCCTTCATGTCTTTCAACCCACCCCTAGCCGGGATGGTTGTTGAAACTTCGGGGTCTTCAGGGTCTGGAGCAATTTTGAACTTAGACTTTCAACCCACCCCTAGCCGGGATGGTTGTTGAAACTCTACCCGTCTAGAACCCTTGCTATAAAAGCTTTCCATACACATAATTTGGCAGGTCTGCTTAAAATGTCTCGAATTGCAAATTAAAAAACTAAATGCATTGACATACTAGTTTCTTAAATCAAGACTGGATAAGGGTTTTAAAGTTTTGGCGGGACTCCAGGGATTTTGCCCCCGCTTTGACACGCCAAAAAAATATTTGGAGGGTTCCCCTGACGAAGGGGGTGATTCAGTAGCCACCACTGTGGTAATCCACACCGTTATGAATAACGACTATGGCTAAAAGCCTTACTCCTTATTGCTGGGAGCGCACCTATCCTGTCTTGCGACAGCAGCATCAGAAGCGGGCAGCTACCAGGGTCAGAAAGCATGACGATCTGACAACCGCCAAACTAACCCAGATTTTTCACAGTACATTGGCTCAAAAGAGCATGAACTGCGGCGCTGTTATAAAAATATTATATTTTCTAGGTTCGGATTAGTGAATTAAATTTAAGCAGCTTGACGTTCTTGGTAAGCAAAGACGGCTAAATTTCCCGCCTTTTCTTGTGGACTACCTTTAATTGGCTGTGTACCAATTTCAGTAGAAATTCCGACTTTTGCAGCTTGGGATTTAATACTCTCAATTAATCGACCGTAACTCCAGCGATGAATGCTTATACGATATTCTTTGGCATATTTTTGTTGAGCTTCCTTGTAACCAGGGCATTTCTTTTCTGCTCTGGATTGGATTTCGCTACTGATTTGCTCACGCATATCGCGGAGTTTTGGGATAACTATGCTATCTGCTTGATAGGTTTTGGCGATCGCAATAATTGCATCTGCTAATAATCTATCTATATATTGCCCTAACTCTGATTCACCAAAGGAGGTTGGCGCATTCTGTTTCTGAGCTTTGTGCCGTTCGTGAGATAGGCGTTGCTGTTGTTGTCGCTGACGATTGAGAAGATTGTAGTTTTCACCAAGTAGTTGTTTGACGCTGCGATAAGCTAGAACTTCATTTTTAACAACATCTACCACCGCTACTGTGACTGGCTTTTTTAGACCAAAACTAACGCCAACTAGGATTGAAGGTTGACCTTGATAATTAGGCTTGCTGGGACGAGGGAAAGGGTTGTTAATTCGATCTAGCGTTGATTGCTGACGAGTGATAGAAGCTTGTTGTTTATCGTTGAGGTCATCTTTCTGTTTTGTCTTCGTTAAACTTTTGGTAATTTTTGTGACTTTCTCCTCAATTACTTGTTGAGTCCCTTCAGTAGTCAACAACCGAGTATCTAAAGCACAATAAAGATTCAATTGATTTACTTTCCAGGCTTCACCTTTTTCTTCTCTTGGCAACCAAGCAAGCCTTCCTGAACGCAGAGTGAACACACTGCTTGAGTGTTGCTTTTTACTACTGCGTTTAATTTCTTGATCCTCTAGGAAACGTTGGAAGTAGTGCAAATGACGTTTGTCGCAGTAAATCTCAAAGGTCAGTTTTCTCAAACCCTTGCCATTGAACCGAACAAAAAGACGATTTTTATCATTCTTTAACCATGTCATATCTTCGTTAGATTCGTAAGCCACAGGAAAGGGGACATCAGCAGTTTTTCTTAAAAGTGCTGCTTGCCAAGCTTTTGCCTCTTTTTCATTTTGAGCTACATTAGCTGTAACAATTTCTAAAGTTTCTAACCACTCTTCTCCTGTCAAATCTCTACCTTTCGGTATGCGGCTTTGAAGTTGGTTTTTTAATCGCTCAATTTCTATTTCCTTTTTGCGTCTATTTCTAGTAAATTCTTCCGGGTCTTCGTTGAGTTCACTGATTTTACACTGATTTTTGAGCAGATATGCGAGAGCGCAACGAGTCAGAGGGTCTTGTGTTTCTCCGTAAGTGTTTAAGAGAATTTGGAAAAGTGAAGATTTTTTGGACTTTGTAGATTTTTTAGTCTTTTTGCCCTTGCTCTGGTTGCTATTCTGTTCGGACTGGGGGGTAAATTTGGTAAGAATTTCCGTGGCTTTAGTACGAATTACGTTTAAGCTACATTGACTTTCTTGTTCGAGTTCAAGATCGCTTTTGAGCATTTTCAGCCAACGCTCTTTCCCTTCTATTTGGTACTTTCTGCGTTTTTGTAACGCGAACCAGGATTTATATACATAATCCACTAAAGCGATCGCTGAGGTGTAAAAGCGTCCAGGTTGATCAGCAAAACGCTCTTGAGTTTCGAGGGAGTTAACAAGTGTTTTAAGTAATTTAGTAGGTATTTTGCCTTCTTCTAGCCAGGTTTCAAATCCTGGGTGCTTTCCTACCTGTAGCAACAATTCATTGATAAGTGGTGTATTTTTTTCAGCCATAAGTTCCCACAGTTGACGGAGAGTGTCTTCTTCCGCAACCAAGCGACATTGAATTGTAATAACGCTCATGGTGTCCTCAGCTTTGTGGATTGGGTAACACTGACAGGATTGTTAATTGTTTTTTTACTTCTAATATTATAGCGCAATGCCGCAATAGCGCAATTCCGCAAATGTTTTTTTACTGAGAGGCTGTGCAAAAATGAAAGCCGCAAGCTTTGGCTTCAAATTAGGATGGCAGAAGAAACTAGAGAAGTTCGGGGTAGACTCCCTAAAGACTTAAAAATCGCTTTTGAAATTGCCTGTGCGCGTCTGGAATTGACCCAGACTGCGGCTTTGGAGGAGGCGATTAGAGATTGGTTAAAAAAGAAAGAGTCCGCTACTTATGAAAAGTAGCAGGATTGTGGAAAGCGATCGCCTTTTACTCGTGTAAACTCTAACTAAGAACTTAGCTGTAATTGTTGAACAGCAGAGGCGATGTTTACGACGGCTACGCCTACGTATTCTTTTTTCTTAGAGCGATCGCTTTTTAAAATGCGACGTGTTGTTTCAGCACAAGCGTAAATTGAATTTGCTCACAAGAAACCCAGCAATTAAAATTTGGTTTTTGGAAAATTACCTTGGATACAACACCTCTTGCTTTACCGTAATGCTGCTGAGGTAGTTTGTCTCAAATTGCATTATCAAAGATATGTACTGAACTTTATATATTAATCGTAATTTTACGAAGTAACTTAGTTACCGATTAAACATTACAAATAATATCTATTGGCACTTTAGAGAGGGCAGGTAGTAAGAAATCAATCCTTACTGCCTATCCTTTGCTGCCTACTCTTAAATACAGAGAAACGATGACGGAAACGTTAAACCCTGCACCAGAAGGGGTGGAATATGTAGGACGGAATCACCCTTTGGTAGAAGGTTTAGCGCGTCACATTATTGAAGATGCACTCTCAAATAATCAAGAACCTGTAGCAGCACGGTGCGGTTTTACTACGACGGATACTGTCACCAAGCGCACGACTTTGCTGTTATTGCGGCTACGGCATTTGTTAAACAGTCCCAAACACCAAAGTTTGCTGGCGGAAGAGTGTGCAGTAGTTGGATTTACAGGCCCTCCATCAAATCCCATCTGGCTGATACCAGAGGATGCAAAATCTCTGCTGGAACAAGCTAACCCTGTGGGTGATGCGCCTCTAGGCATCAAACAAGCGGAAATTGAAGAGTTACTCAGCAAAATTACAGAGATTGAGTCTGATTTAGAACTATTTGCTAGAGAGCGATCGCATTCTCTTTCCCAATCCCATCGGCGAGTCAGATCCATCACCCAAGAAGGACAGATTCAGGTTAAACCCCAGCTACCAATGGATATTCTAGGGGTTTATATTCTCCAGCCTGGAAAAATTCGTAATTCGTAATTCGTAATTCGTAATTCGTAATTTTTTAGACAATTTTTAATATTAGGTGCGTGACAGATGAGTGTAGCAAGGATTACTTTAGCAGGCGTTCAGATTGAAGGGAATTTGCTAGCAGCCGATATTACTGCCGAATTGCTGGCAGGTAATATCAAAGGGCAAGCACCAGAGGATTTTGGTTTTACGAAAACTGACAAGCTAGCAGATGAAATTGCGATCGCTTGGGGTGATGCTAAAGCTTATTGGGTTGCATTTCAACGGCAATTAGACAGGTTAGATGCAGATGATACCGCTACCAGCGTTACCCGCGAACTGTGGGTAGTTCCCTTGCTACGAAGTCTCGGATATAACCCTGTTTACACTGCAAAAGCCGAAGTCGTGGAGGGACAAACCTATGCGATTTCTCATCGTGCGGAATTAGGCGAAAACAAGCCACCAATCCACATTATTGGTTGTCGCATCAAGGTAGATCATCGTCCTCCCAGTGGCACACCCAGGTTATCAGCACACGCACTGGTGCAGGAGTATCTTAACAAGACGGAACATTTGTGGGCGATCGCAACTAACGGTTTTCGCTGGCGGTTACTGCGCGACTCTTCCTTGATGACTCGTCTTACCTACGTTGAATTTGACTTAGAACAGATTCTCAACGGTGAGAACTTTGCCGAATTTGGGCTATTTTATCGGTTGTTTCACCGTTCACGCTTGCCTGAAGGTATGGACGATGCCGATAAGTGCTTGCTGGAATATTACCACCAAGAAGCACTGCAACAGGGTGGACGGGTACGCGACAGACTCCGAGATGGGGTAGAAAAAGCACTAATACAGCTAGGCACTGGTTTTCTACAACATCCCAGTAATGAAAACTTGCGGCAGAAGCTTGCTGCTGGTACAGAATTAACAGATATCGGATATTATCGCCAACTGTTGCGGCTGATTTATCGTCTGCTGTTTTTGATGGTGGCAGAGTCTCGCAATTTATTAATTGGTGAAGATGTCGAGAAAGCACGAATCTACCGAGAATATTACAGCATTGAGCGACTGCGAGAGTTAGCCGAGCGTCCCCATTGGCGGCGGGAAGGCTTTCAAGATTTATGGCAGGGTTTGCGGGTTACATTCTTGCTGTTTGATGAAAATTGGCGGGGAAAATATTTAGGATTATCACCATTAAATGGCGATTTATTTGGTTCGTATACTCTACCAGCTTTAGATGATTGTGCTATTGATAATCACGATTTGCTAGTAGCGATTCGGGAGTTATCATTATATCAAAATAAGGGGCAATTACGACGGGTAAATTATGCTGCCTTGGATGTGGAAGAATTGGGTAGTGTATATGAAAGTCTCCTTGATTTTCACCCAGAAATTTCTCCTAAAAATTACGAATTCAAATTAGTATTTGGTAGTGAAAGGAAAACTACTGGCTCTTACTATACGCCACCGCAGCTAGTAGGACAACTGATAAAAACAGCTTTAGAACCTGTAATCGAAGAAAAACTTCGTAGTACAAAAGAAAAGCTTCGGAATGCAGAAAGCAATTACGAATTAGAAAAAGCACTTCTCGACCTCAAAATTGTAGACCCCGCCTGTGGTTCCGGTCATTTTCTCTTAGCCGCAGCACGTCGGGTAGGAAAGGAATTAGCTAAAATTCGCACTGGGGAAGCTGAACCAGGTAGTGAACCTTTAAAGTTAGCGATTCGAGATGTTATTCAAAATTGCATTTATGGGGTGGATTTAAACCCCTTAGCTGTTGATTTGTGCAAAGTAGCCTTATGGATTGAAGGCTTTTCTCGCGGCTTCCCTCTTAACTTTTTAGACCACAGAATTAAGTGTGGTAATTCCCTTGTGGGTGTGATGGATTTGAGTTGTTTGAATGAAGGAATCCCTGATGAAGCGTTTAAGCCAGTAACAGGTGATGATAAAAAACTATCTACACAGCTTAAGAAACGGAACAAAAACGAACGAGATAAAGCAGGACAACTATCAATTGGTGAGAAGTTAGAAACTGATAGCGTAGATTATGCGGAAATGTGGCGACAGTTGGGGGTAATTCCTGAAACCACACCACAACAAGTTAAAGATAAGCAAAAGCAATATAAAGAGAATCTGCAAGAACCTAGTTGGTGGTTGAAATATTCTGCTTGCAACTTATGGACAGCAGCATTTTTTATGTCATTAACTGAACATCATTTACAGTTACTACCGACAACTGAAGCATTAAACCGTTTAAAGCGTGAAAAAGTAGAAAAAAATCGTAAATCAGAGGATAATTACGAATTACGAATTACGAACTACGAATTAAATAAGGTTGTAGATGCGGCGAATAAATTATCTGAAGAAAAACACTTTTTTCACTGGTGCTTAGAGTTTCCTGAAGTGTTTGAACAAGGTGGATTTAATTGTGTATTGGGTAATCCGCCTTGGGAACGGATTAAGTTACAAGAGAAAGAATTTTTTACTTCTAAAAGTGCGGAAATTGCTAACGCTGTAAATAAAGCAGCGCGGGAGAAGTTAATTAAGGAATTACCCAATAAAAATCCTGAGTTAGCACAAGCATTTGAAGATGCGAAACATGATGCTGAGGCACAAGGTAAATTTATTCGGGAGTCGGGTAGATTTCCTTTAACTGCGGTGGGAGATATCAATACTTATGCTATTTTTGCTGAGACTACGAGAAAGTTGATTTCTTCTGATGGAAGAGTTGGGGTAATTGTTCCTACCGGAATTGCAACTGATGACACTTGTAAAATGTTTTTTGGAGATTTGACGCAGAAACAAGCTTTAGCAAGTCTGTATGATTTTGAAAATCGAGAAGCTTTATTTACTGCGGTACATCGTAGTTATAAATTTTCACTACTGGCTATGAGTGGTAAACCAATCAAACAGAGTAAGTTTGCCTTTTTTATAACTCAACCAAAACAATTAGATAATCAATCTCGTCTATTTCAGCTTTCACCTCAAGATATTGCTTTAATTAATCCTAATACACTAACTTGTCCGATTTTTAGAACTAGTCAAGATGCTGAACTTACCAAGAAAATTTATCAGCGTTTTCCTGTTTTGGAGAATGAAACCCAGTCTAAAAATACATGGAATACTTTTTATATGAGACTAGTTGATTTAGGAGATCATTCAGAAAATATAAGATTCCCCTGGCAAGAAAAGGAAGAAAATTGTGATATTCCCCTCTATGAAGCCAAACTGATATGGTTATATGACCATAGATTTGCAACTTTTGAAGGACTTCCACAATTAGATTTAATCGATGGTAAAGCAAAAGCAGTAAATGATAAAGATAAATCAAATCAAGATTTTAAACTAGTTCACAGATACCATTTGCAACGCAGTTTCGCAGAAAGCTTATTTGATAAATATTCCGAATATACACATAAATGGTTATTAGTTTGGCGAGATATAACTGGCGCTACAAATGAAAGAACTTGTGTTACTACAATTATTCCTAAATTTTTAGCCTCACGCAGTTTACCTGCATTAGGATTTACTTCTCGCTCCAATCCATGTTTATTAATTGCTAACTTAAACAGTTTACTTATTGACTATATAACACGTCAAAAAATAGGTGGAAATCATTTAACTTATACAATTTTAAAACAACTGCCCGTTCTTCCCCAGCGAAACATTTCGCGTGTTGAAGAATAATGAAATCAAGCAATTTGGCGAATATCGCACCCAAAGATTAGTCCTAGAGGCATGGGATAGAATGTTTAAGTAATTAGTAATTAGTAATTATGAAAACAGATGCAATTTTTTACGAACTAATTAGAGAACTACCACAATTATTTTTTGAATTAATTGGCAAGCCTGACACCAATCCTAATGTTTATGAATTTACTGCACTAGAAATTAAACAAAAAAGCTTCCGATTAGATGGTTTATTTTCCACGATTGCAGGTTTTGAGAATGAGCCATTATATTTTGTAGAACTCCAAACATACAAAGATGAAGAATTCTACGAACGACTTTTTGGTGAAATTTTCCTTTACTTCCGTCAATATAAACCAGCAAACTACGAATGGTATGCAATTGTTATTTACGACAGACGTATTAATGAAACTCTACCCCACCCACGTTATCAGTTTTTGATAGAACATCATGTGCGTCGTATTTACCTTAACGAGCTTAACAGCGAAACAGATGACTCTATAGGGATAGGAATTACAAAATTATTTGTAGAAACTCCAAGAAAAACTCCGGCTATTGCCAAAAAACTTATAAACCAAGCAAGAGAAGAGTTAACTGATGAAAACTTACGTCTGAAAGTGTTAGCATTTATCCAAACCGTTGTTGTTTACAAATTTCCAGATATGACCCTGGAGGAAATAGAAACCATGCTTAACTTAGGTGAAGATATAGAAAAAACTGCTTTTTATCAAAGTATCCTGAAAAAAACTAAGTTACAAGTTGTACCAGCATTACTGAAGAGAGGACTAAGCATTCAGGAAATTGCTGAATCATTAGAGATAGATGTAGAAGAAGTAAGAAAAATTGCAGAAGAACAATAAGTATTTTGTTATTTTCCGTCTCTATAACGGGAAATATAGTAGAGAGGGTGCGTTAACGAACTAACGCACCCTCTCTACTAAAATCTAGAATCAAACTTTATGAAAATTATTATAAAACTACAGGAATTATTACAGCAGCCTGAAAATGCAATTTTACCTATTAGCAATTTATTAAGTCAAAAATTAGCATTCCTAGATTGTACAGGAGTAATAGCTGTTACACCAGAACAATTAACTTTGCTATTTACAAGTATTCCTCAAAATTGGGATATACAAGAAATTGCAGAAATCTTTGAATTTTCTACTATTACTCAAACCTTTAATCACCAACTTCGAGAATGGATTGACCAACGCTTCGGTCGAACAAATCCTCAAGTACCAGCAAAGACTAATTCATCTTCTTCTACCAATTCTCAATTCCTTGATATATTTAATTTTCGCAACGAAGTAATTGGCGACTACCGCCGCTATATTGAAAGCTTCCTTAAAATCCGCGACGAAAAAGTAAAAGCATTTGTCGATAACGAGTTAGAAAAAGGTCAACTCTGGACTGACCCTTTAGTGCAACTTAACCCTAAATATCGTCCAGGCGCATCAGTCACTACATTAGTACAGCAACGTGTTCTCCATCCCGACTGTACACGCTACTTTTCACAAGATGGTAAACCTTTTACCTTCCACTACCACCAAAAAGAAGCCTTTGAAACAGCACAACGTCAAGAACCCTACGTTGTCACTACAGGAACCGGTTCCGGTAAAAGCCTAACTTATGTTGTACCCATCATTGATGATTTGCTACACCATCCTGAAATCAAAGGAGTTAGGGCTATTTTGGTTTATCCCATGAATGCCCTAATTAATTCTCAAGAAGAAGAATTAAGAAAATTTCTCAAACAAGTACCTAACACCCATATTTGCGTTGAAAAGTACACTGGGCAAGAAAAACTAGAGAAGAAAACCGAAATTCAAAATAACCCGCCCCAAATTTTGCTCACAAATTACGTGATGCTAGAGTTAATGCTGTCTCGCACTCACGAAGATAAATTAGTAGCATCCCCCGATTTAAAATTTCTCATACTAGATGAACTGCATACTTACAGAGGACGGCAAGGTGCAGATGTCGCCATCTTAATTCGCAAACTTCGGCAACGCTGCGGCCAGAAACTTCTGTGTATTGGCACTAGCGCCACCATGTCTTCCGAAGGTTCCCGCCAGCAACGCCGTCAGGTAGTCGCAGATGTTGCTAGTAAATTATTCGGCGTAGAAATTCAACCCAGCAACGTCATCGATGAAACTTTAGAACGTTCTATCAAAAGTGCTGCACCCACCACCGAAAAATTGCGGGAAAGCATTACCCAAGGTTTACCTCCAAAGTCCGAACAAACCTTAGACGCTTTTAAACAGCATTCCCTTAGCCACTGGGTAGAGATGAACTTTGGTTTAGAAGACAAACAAGGACATCTCGTCCGCCGCACACCCATTACCCTAGAAACAGGTGCAAATCAACTCGCAAATGAAACCCAACTCAACGAGGAAACTTGCTTAAATATCCTCAAACAGATATTTCTTTGGGGAAGCAAAACTAAGGGGTTGGCATTCCGCCTGCATCAGTTTATTTCCCAAGGGGGTAGCGTTTACGCCACCATTGAAAATCGAGACAAACGACTTCTCACCCTGGAAGGCCAGTACACAACCACCGAAAACCGCCTGCTTTATCCCCTCGTCTTTTGTCGGGAATGCGGACAGGATTATTATGTAGTACGCTACGATTCTGAAAAAGATATTGTACTGCCCCAATTACCCACAGCCTTAGATAGTCTTGACAATGAAGATATCAAGGAAGGCTATCTAACCCTTGATGAACCCGGACTTTGGGATAAAGAAGACGAAGAGAGACTTCCTGACTCATGGTTTAAAGAAACTAAAAGGCAAGGGCGTATTCCCGAAAAGAAATATGCACCTTTTATTCCCCACAAACTGCAAGTTTTACCCAACGGTAAAGTCATAAATTCTGTATTACAGGGAACTACCTGTTGGTTTATTCCTAAACCCTTTCTTACCTGTCTCCACTGCGGTGTATTGTACGACCAAAAGAAAAACGAATTTACCAAACTCTCTCGCCTAAGTAGTGAAGGACGCAGTACCGCAACAACTCTACTTTGTCTTTCTACCGTCAGTCGCCTCAAGCAAGTTTTCACTGGCGAGAAAGCCAAAGCCGCAAAAATCCTCAGCTTTACTGATAACCGTCAGGATGCTTCATTACAGGCAGGACATTTCAATGATTTTGTCCAAACCAGTTTCTTACGGGCAGCTTTGAATAGTGCTATTCAAGAAAATGAAAAGTTAACTCACAAAGCACTTGCGGCGGAAGTTGTCAAACAGATGGGTTTATCTCAAGCAGATTATGCAATCGAAGCCGCAGAATTTGGCTTTGGTAAACGCAAGAATGAAGAAGCTTTTAGCAATTTAATTGAATATCGGCTATACGAAGATTTGCGTCGCGGTTGGCGAATTGTCCAGCCAAATCTAGAACAATGCGGTCTATTAACTATAGAATATGCCGAACTATTAGCGACTTGTGAAAATACTCAACTCTGGCAAAAATACCGCCATCCAATTTTACTGCAAGCCTCACCGTCACAAAGATATTTTGTTGTTAAAACCTTCCTCGACCACCTCAGAAAAAAATTGGTAATTGATGCGAAAATTTTACAACGAGAGGGTACAGAACAACTGAAAAAAGAAGTATCCCAAGCACTAAAAGACCCTTGGACAATTGATAATTTTGAATATTTACACGAAGCTAGTTGGGCAAGCCTCAGCCCCACGGAGAAAAAAGGAAAATCACGGCGAAATACAATTAGACTGACATTTCGTGGTGAAATCGGGCGCTTTCTGCGTTCTAATCGGGCATGGAATTGGTTGCAAAAACCTTTATCAGAGTCAGATTATAACCAATTAATTAATGCTTTGGTAAATGCTCTAGCAGATGCAGGTTACTTATACAAGAAGGAAGAAGAAGTCCAACTAAAAATTAATTCAATGGTCTGGGTAGCCTCAAAATTAACTGAAATTCCCCCCGACCCTTTAACCTCGCGTCGCTTGCAGGGTAGCGACAGAAATACTTCTGTCAACCAATTTTTTCAAGACTTCTACCAAACTAACGCTCATCAAATTAAAGCACTAGAAGGGCGAGAACATACCGGACAGGTAAAAAACGAAAACCGCCAGAAACGAGAAGACGCATTCCGTCATGGCAAATTAGCAACTTTATTTTGCTCCCCGACAATGGAATTGGGGATAGACATTTCCGACCTCAGCGTTGTCCATCTGCGGAATGTTCCCCCCAGTCCAGCCAACTACGCCCAACGCAGTGGTCGCGCTGGCAGAAGTGGACAGGAAGCTTTAGTAATTACTTATGCCTCCATTGGTAGCGGTCACGACCAATATTTCTTTAAACGTCAAAGTCAAATGGTTGCTGGTGTCGTCGCCCCGCCCAAATTAGAACTAGCAAACCAGGATTTAATTAAATCTCATGTGTATTCAATTTGGCTAGCACACACTGGCTTATACCTGGAAAATTCCATGAACCAAATTCTGGAGTTAGATTCGCCGGACTGTCCGCTAAAAGAAGATGTGACTCAGAAAATCAAGATGAGTCAGGAAAAATTAGCCAAATGTTTAGCAGCTACAAAACTGATTTTATCTGATACTTTCTGCCAAAACGATCTGAACAAAACTTCTTGGTATTCGGAAAATTGGTTACATTTTACCCTAGAAAATGCAGATAATGCCTTTGATCAAGCTTGCGATCGCTGGCGTAGACTATACAAAGATGCAGTTGAACAATTAGACAAAGCCCGCGACAGCACAAGTCGTTATACCAGAGGCTATGCAACCCAAGAAGAACGAGATATCGCTAAAGCCCAAGAAAAAGAAGCACTGCGACAAATTGACCTGCTAGTAGGACAAGTCCAAGGCAAAAGCAATAATCAGTTTGAATTTTACCCCTATCGTTACTTTGCTGCCGAGGGATTTTTACCTGGGTTTAACTTCCCCCGCTTACCAGTCCGGGCATTTATTCCCACAGAAGAAAGTGGCGAATTTATTTCCCGCCTCCGCAGCGTAGCTTTGAGAGAATTTGCTCCTGGTAATGTTATTTACTACGAGGGTAGTAAATTTATGGTGGCTAAAACCAAAATCCCTGTTGGCGGTGCTGACTATCAACGGGTAAATGTCTGCTTTAAATGCGGTTATTTTCATGAAGGGGCAACCAGTCACCGCGATACCTGTGAGAACTGCGGGGCAAAACTTGTCGATAGTAACAATAATAAGGCTTTACTTACACGCTTATTATCAATGAAAACTGCGATCGCTTGGAGACGAGAACGCATTACCTGTGATGAAGAAGAACGCCTGAAATACGGTTACAACATCACCACCCATTTCCGTTACGACCAGCAAAAACGCCAATCAGCAACAGTACAGACTGCCGATGGTACAGAATTATTACGTTTAACCTATGGCGCTACGGCAGACATCTGGCATATTAATCGCGGATTGAATAAGAAAAAAAGCGAGGAACGAGGATTTAAACTCGATATCAAAACTGGTATTTGGGGCGATGCCAAAAACGACTCAGCAAAAGATAGCATTCACGGCGACGTTAACTTAATGGTGAACAACACCTGCAATATTCTGGTTGTTGAACCATTAGGTGTACCCACAGACGAAAGAGAAGCTTTTATTGCCACCCTCCAATATGTCTTGGAAACTGCCATCCAAGCAGTGTACAAGTTAGAAGCCGACGAACTCGACTCCGAACGCCTGGGAGACGGAAAATATTTGCTGTTCTGGGAGGCTACGGAAGGCGGTGCAGGTGTTCTTTCTCAACTATTAGAAAAACCTAATGCTTTTCAAAAAATAGCCGATGCAGCTTTAGATATCTGCCATTTCAAAGAACCTAAAGATACCTGTATCCAAGCTTGCTATGAATGCTTACTTTCTTACCGCAACCAGTTCGACCATGCTTTGATAAATCGTCATCTTATCAAACCCTTACTTGACGAACTGCAAAACAGTACAGTGCAGGTAGAAGGAATATGCCGTGATGAACAGTATCAACAACTCCTGCAACAAACAGACCCCAATTCCGAATTTGAACGCATAGTTCTAGATGAAATTTATCACCGGGGATATAAATTACCCGATACTGCACAAAAATTGATTCCAGAGTCAAACTGTAAGCCAGATTTTCTTTATAAAGAAGATTGCATTGCTGTTTTCTGCGACGGTTCAGTTCATGACAGCCCTGAAAAACGCAAGCAAGACCAAATTGAACGGGATAATCTCAAATACAACACCAATTACCATATCCTTGTCTTACGACATGATGAAGATTGGCAAACATATCTAGCCATCTTGGAGAGTTTGTAATCGAATTTAAGTGGCTAAAGTAAACTGAAATTCAAACTCTTCCATCACTTTAGTCAAAGAAAAATCTCAGCCAGCTTTTAAACAACACGCAGAAACTGGGTTTGGAGCTTTATTTTCTAACATTATGCTTAGAATCATCTGTTTTACCTGAAAGTCTTGTATACCAATAATTATTGTTTTTTCTCTGGAGAGAGTGATGTAAGAGGATTATGCCGCCTTGCTAGGCTCTGTTTTAGCCCTGCGCTTAAAATCTTCAATGTCAATTACTTTGGATTGTTTAGCTATGTCCCAAATCTCATCAACAATATCTCGTAAAGCTGGGACAACTAGCAGTGTATACTGACCAATTCCTTTACCACGTCGATCTCCTACCTTAAGCACTGAAATTCTTTCGGCAAAATCTGACCAATCATGATCTATCCAAAAAACCTCTTCGTTAATCGCTACTATCCGCTTATCTCTCAAGCTTTTATTGATTTGATACTCTTCAAAGAAATCTAAAATCTTCCGAATAACTTGAAGCGAAGTAGTTTCTCTGAGATTTCGTATTGCTCTAATGTCTAAAACCTGTTGCCAGCTGTAGTAAACTTCAGGCTTTTTCTTACCGTTCCATTCCCGTGTAGGTTTGATCAGCTCTGAACGCTCAAGATACTGCAACTGATTGGAAGTTGCCCCAGTCAGTTCCATTGTCTCTCGTCTAGTAAACTGTCCAATTACACTCATATTTAAATAAAACGTATTCAAAAACGCAAAAATAAATACATCTGCTAGTATAGTTTTTAGTGCATGAGCCAAGCGCCACTTAGCCCATGCTGGTTGTTTTTTCCTTTTTTACAAGGAGGTTTTCCTATGCAATATCATCCAGGTCAACTAGCTCAGGTTAGTGGTCAATATGCAGTTATTGACACACTGGAAAGAAACACAGGATATGAAGTTACGGTTGTTAGGGGAGAACCCTTTCCACCAACTTCTGCTCCTGGTTACACTTTTGTACTGGTTGACGCGACGAAACATAGAAGATAACTCTATCTTACCTTTGCTGGTTTTTTAAGTAAAAGTAAAATACATCTTCAAACAGGGACGGAATATTAAGTATTCCGTTCCTATTTTTGTTAGAAGCAATATGAATACAGAGACAAATTTAAATGAAAGGCTAAAGCAGTTGATTTTAAGAAGATTTATGACGCTTTGCCATCTTTTGAAAAAGTAAAAAGCAATGTGGACATTCTCCTTGCTCTCAATCTGCGAGAACTAAGAAGAGTGCCTCATAGTTAGTGCATTTTGTCACACCCAACTGGTGGCGATCGCACTTACGCCACATCAACAATAGAAACAACTTTATCATCACCACCATCCGGGGCATATTCCAAAAGCTCACCAGGCTGACAATTCAACGCCCTGCAAATCCCGTTTAAGCGTTCTGGTGTTAATCGCGGCATCTCGTCAACCTTGCGAAGTCTATAAACCGAATTTTCTGTTATCCCTAGCACCTCTGCCAAGTCCTTGTTTCTAACCCGCTTTCGCGCCATCACTTCATTTAATTTCCAACGAATCACTTTATCCAAAGGCATATCACTACATCCTCAGTTTAGTAGCTGCTAGACGTAGATTTCTCTACTTATCAGTATCTATGCTTAAAAGTAGATTTATAACATTCTAAATTTTATTAATCTACACTTGACGTAAATCTACGTGTCACGTAGATTAGGTTATAGAAAAAACAAAAGCGATCGCCACTCCGGGAAGAGACTGCGATCGCCTTTTGTGCAACCCCATTGATGAGGTCATTCACATGATTACACAAGAAGTATTTGATAACCAAAGTTTGGCACAATCCGAGTTTGAGGAATACGTTGAGGAGTTAGCTGATGCAGTAGCACCAGAAATTGAAATCGACTCAGTGCCAGATGATCTTGGAGAAATGTACCGAGTTTGGTATGGTTCTCAGCTTCTCGGAACTTTTTATCAAAATTTTGAGGGCAAATGGGTAGCACAACCCTGTAATAGAGATGAAAGACCTTGTTGTAACACTCCTGAGTTAGCACAGATTTTCATCGTCGCTGTCAATGGTTTGCTAGTAGCAGATGTAGCCTAATAAGTTTCATGCATTAATTTTCCATTACCTGGAGACGTGAACTTAATCACGTCTTTTTCTTATTTAGAGTTTTTTCAATAGCGCTTCTGACGCTTCACCATTTTTGCAAAAGGCAGGGAACAATGGGTGCATTCCCCTAGCTCCCAATCAGCAGGGATTGGAAATGGTGTCTCACAGTTAGTACATTTTGTTAATAAACCCAACTGGTGGCGATCGCACTTCATTTTCTCCTTAAACTGCCACTCAATGCGGTGACAAGGAGCTTCTGCATAGCAAGCACCACATAACCGAATTGGTCTGGGTTTCATAGTCATACCCTTTGGTGGCAGCATCTCATATAACCTCTCGACCTCCACACCAATCAGCTTACTCAAAGCTTTTAATTCCTTAAGACTCGGAAAGGGATTGAAATAAAACTTCTCCCATCGCGTTGTGATAGCACCAAGACCAGTAATTTTTCCTAAAGAATATCCTGAAGGAAGACTGTTAGCCTTAAATCGGCGCAAGCGTCCCAGATAATGACTGATGCTTTCATTTGGATATGGCTCAACATAGCCCAACCTTGGCAGAATCTCATAATCTTCATTTATTGCTATTTCTGTTTTCAGGGGGAATGTATTTTCTGCCATAGCGACTAGCGATTTTTTCTAAAATGCTTTGATCAACTTTGCCAAAACCATTCTTGAGTGAATGTAATACTGCCTTCGTTAGTATTTTGACTAGCAATCCTATTCGCGCACCTGTACTTTCTGCCAGAAGCTCGAAGATAATTCCCTCAGATAAATTAGAAGCTTCAGGCAGAGCCAGAATATCGAATTCAATTGTACTTAGTGTTTTCTTAAAATCATCGTATTCTAGGCGGTCAAACTCATACAGTGTTGGAAAGCTAGTCAACAAATCAAAATCTGCCAAGATTTTATCTAGCTCCTGTCCTCCAACTAAAACGACAGGAACATGACATTCGTCAAAAAGTTGCTTGAGGTCTAGCAATGCTTCTCTTTGGAGATTTTCAGCATTGTCAATAATGACCTGTTCTATCCCAAATAATTCAAGACTACCAGCCAATCTTGGACGTAAATCTACCCGCTTACCTGTTGGTGCTGCGTGGTTAATATCCTTAAGAATTTGCGAAAATAGACGCTTGGAACTCGATGCTGACCAAGCTCTGACATAGGAAAGTTTTTTCCTATCCTCTTGGCGATAGTGACGAGACGCTCGACTTTTCCCCACATCTCTGGGGCCAATTACTCGACCGCATTGTTTCAGTATCCGCAACTCATCTAACCATCTGAAATATTCGGAAGCACGATCAGTTGGTATGAAGCAATTATTGAATATCTCTTCAATTTCAACGACTTTAGCAAGTTGGGCATTTAAATCTAACTGAGGAGCTAGGGCTTCAACGGAGGACTGAATAGCAAGTTGCGCTCGCGCCATAAATTACCAAATCTTCTTCAAATCTTGTTTACGGTTAGGGATAAGCAGCTTGTGTCTCTCCTGCTCTTGAGTGTCAGCTTGACCAGATACTTCTGGTTGCAGTTCTGTTTTCGGAAGCTGTATTTCTTCCCTTGAAACTCTCTCTGGCAAGAGTTCCAGTTTGTCATCTTTGTTTGAAGAAACGTTAGCTCTACTTGTCCTCAGTTCAACAACATTTGAGACTTTCTTGGAAGCTGAACGTAGACGCTTTTGTTCTGAGCGTCTTTTTTCCTTTTTGTCTTCTTTACGTTCCTTTACAAGTTCCTTCCGTTTACCTAATGCTAATAAGGCATCATAGTTAAAATGCTCCTTACGAGCTTGACTTCGCTCTTTATTCAAAGCTTTCAATTCTTCTATACTCAAATCATGGGTATCCATGTTGACGGCATGAGCGTAACCCAAAAATTCTTCTCCATTATCATTAGTTTCGCAGCTGTAGATATATAAAGTCAGGATATGGTCTGGATCATATCTCAGCGTTACAAATTCACCTCTATATGCCTTGAGCGATTCTCCTCGATAAATCAGGTTCTCAAACTGTATAGATCCATGCGCTTGAACAACTCGTTGCGCTTCTTTCATCAAACAGATATCTAATTCTCGCTCATCCAAAGGTTCAGGTAGTTTTCTTCCCATTCCTGTAAACCAGCGCTCAAATCTTGTTTCGCGGGGATCTTTGGGATATGGTTCATGGTTATAAATATCACAAAAGAAACTAGCTAGGATCTTGTCTATATCTTGTATTGTCAAACACGCTTCCTTCTCTGCATTTTTGGGGCGTTCCTGAACATTTGATCCTGTATAACCAGGTAAATCTTTGAGAACTTGAGTATTAATAGTTCCAAAAAGCCGTTCTACAATACCGCCTTCGGGAGGGCGATCGCGTAGTTCACACTTAAATCCTAGTTTCTTCCCAATGGCTTTTAGATGTTTTGATCCCAAATCTTTTCCACCATCAGTAAAAAAATATTGCAAAGGAGGCCCGCATATTTCCCAAACTTTATTTAGCTGATAATCTTCAGGATACTTCTTGGGCAAAATAGCATGTCTTAAGGATAAAGCCACCTCTGTAGAACCTGGTTGTTTGATCCATAAGTGGAAACCAACAATACAGCTTGAAAAAGTATCCACAACAGTAGTTAGCCAAGGACGGTCAGACCATAAATTACCATCACTATCAACTATGCGAATATCCAGTTCAGTATGGTCGCATTGAATAATTTGGTTACTAAAGTCAGCCCTCAGTAGCTGTCCATCTTTTGTTACAACTGTCATCCAAGATCCCGAACCCGGATTTCTAACTCTTGTCTTCCGTTTATGTTGTTGGATTAAGGGATCTAAAATTCGATAAACAGTAGCTGGATGAGGATAATCTCCTGGTTTAAGTCCAAGATCCACAATCGCGTGTCGCTTTACTTCGCGAACTATAGATGCTGGGGAAATTGGATGTTTGTCTTTAATACTCTTTTCATAAATTGTTTTGATAAATTCTTGCCAGTCTTCGCTGACTCGATGTTTTCCCTTATCTGAGCGTTGTACTCCTGCTGATTCTGATAACTTGTCATCATGGTATTGCTTGAGGAGACGTTCCACCTGGCGAGTAGAAACACTGAGTGTATCTGCAACAGCCTGCTTTCTCTGAGATTTAATCATGCGATTTGGTGATTCAGCAAGCCACTGGATCAGATTAAATGCCAGTTTATGCCTATCTGATGTTTCCAGAATAATTTGGGATGGATCTACAACAAAATTATTCTTGTCAAGAAAAATAGCATCTGGGACTTGCGTTGATTCTTCCGTGAATTTAATTTGTTTGTCTGCCATTGGAGTGAAAAACACTCATGAATAATTATTGTACTAATGTACCATTAATTGACCAAGAATGCGACATACAATTTGCGAAATGGTTAAATATTAATAAACGACCTTTAATTTGCGAAATCAGGATTTGCGACATTTAATATGCGAATTGAGCAAATTCTAATTTTGTGTAAGTAAATAGTTTATAATCCTTACAGGATAAAGCTTTCAGGGATTTAAGGCAGTTGCGACATGATTTGCAAATTGCGACATTTAATGTGCGAATGTACACTAGAATCTGTAACTTTTAGCCAGTAGTGCGATCGCTATTTTCCTTAAATAAGAAAAACCCTGACATAATACTTACTATGTCAGGGTTTTAGGTATTTGAAATGCTGTGGCAGTATTTTGTTAAATTGACAAATAATTAGTTAATGTACAATTCATCCTTTATACTTCAATCGGTATTTTACTTACCCGCCTAAAGTCCGCGTATAAATTACCTGACCTTGGGAATCATAAAGAAAAAGGGATAGATTGGCATTTTCACCAATTACGGCTAGGGCTTCGCGTAAGATTTGCAAGTGATTGGTAACGTCAACAGCAGTATCCGAATTCTGAGAATAAGGATTAGCGAAGTTATTTTGCCTTATTTGGTCATACTCAGGGGTTAGTCGGACAATAATTTCTGCATTGTCTATGCTAAAGGTGCAAATCCGAATTCCATTAATGCAAGTCTTATCTAAGTCAGTGCGGGTTTGTTGCAAACTACTAACAACTTGTACTTTTTCTTGTGTTTGTTTGAGCGCAGACGAATAGGGTTCGAGGAGAGACTGAGCCTGAGTGTAGTACAAGCTATCTTGAGGAACTTTTTTAGCAGTTTGCAAAGCCTGCTCCCAATATATCGCCGCTGCTTGCCATTGTTTTTGTTGTTCATAAACTTTGGCTTGCTTGGCAGTGGTAAGGGCCTGTTGGTAAGTTTTAACAGCTAATTGTTCTTTAGTAGCGCGATCGCGTACTAATACTAATTTAGGTTTATAATCTAGCAACAGCTTTTGGGCTTCTTGGTATCCAACGCTATTTCGGGGAATCGTATTCAAGGCATTAATTACCACCAGCCAAGTAGATTGCGCCTTTTGCCAGTCTTTCAAGGATTTAGCAGCAGTTTCCTGCTTCTCGGCTGCAACAGCTACACCTTTTGCCATTGTTAGTTTTTTCAGCCATTTTTCCTCAATAAATATCTGTTGATTTACAGCGTGCAAACGAACACGATAATTCAGTAATTTACCCTGCACCAGCCCATAGAGTTCACTACTAGAACTTATACTTTCTAGTGGCGCTATGGCCTGTCGCCATAAGTGTTGCCTAGTTTGTAATTCCTCTAAGCTAGATGCTGGAGTTTGAACTTTTTGTGTCGCCAAAGATGCCGTTTGCAAAGCTTTGACCACCCGATCGATTCTTTGCGATCGCCCAGATAAACTTGCTTTTAGTTCCTGTGACAGCTGGTAACGAGGCGACCAACTAGGAATTACATTCAGGTCTGTGCTGGCTGCTGTAAGTTGCTGTTGTACAGCAACTAATTCTTTTTCAGACTTAGCGCGGCGCATCAGTTGCGGAGATTTTATTTTTAATTGCTCGGCGTTTTGTATTTCCTTACACTCAGACATCACGCAAGGGCGAGTCAATAAGTAAGCACCACCGCCTAAAACTATAATTCCCACCAACGCTGCACCCAAGAGGATAGGTTTGACCTGGAATCCTGGCTTTGAAGCCGAGAAATTCGGCACATCTGCAAACGGGTCAAACAGTTCTTCTTCTTTTTCTTCTTCGCTCTCATTGATTAATGGAGAATATGTCAGAGATGATGAGGGGAATATTACTTCCTCATCTTTTTGTACTTCCTCATCTCCCTCTGCTACCCATCCTCCCGTCGGCTTCAACGCCAAGAAACATTTAGCATAAGGGAGTTGTTCGCCAAAAACTCTGAGGAAACATTGTACCCGTTGCTCTTTGTGGGGTGCTAAAGACTGAAGTACCTCCTCAATGACTGCAAAAATTAGTTGAGCGTCAACGATTACATCTGACGCGTGTTGCGTTAAAATCATTAACTCGCCTTTATTGACGACGCACTTAACCTCGAAGACTTCAGCGGTTGAGACTTCTACAAGTAATTGTTCTTGCAAAGTTTTGGCTAAAAGCTGTAAATCTTCCTGCTGGACTGCTACTTTCATACAGCTTTCCCGCTGAACTCTATATTGTTTTGATTATCTTTAAGGGGATGAAATGAACTTTTTAGATTTGTTGAATGCAAATGCACAGTTTAATCAACCACAGCCTGAGAATCTGAACGACCAACTTTCTAACACAAATTCTGACTTTTCACCAAAAATTAAAAAAGTAATTATTGTTCGTGCCGATACATTTTTACAGCGCTAGATACAAAATTAAATAATCTGTCTTCAGATATAAATTAAAAATAAAAAATGGGAATAATAGAAGATTTGGGTATTTTCACTGCATTACTTTGCGATAATTAAACTCACAAAAGCTACTGCTTTGCAAAATGGTAGTTGCAGAACAATTTTTACCAAATTATCTAAAGGTTAAGAAAACGATGTTATGTCAGAGGGTTTTGACAAAAAAGCTAGTTATCTTCTATGCTGGGAAACTTACTGAGGAGATTAATTATGTGTTGTGGCCCTGTCACAAACAAGTTGACTATCAAAATTAATATGCTGAATTTGCTGAATTCGATAAAATTGATCCGTGAAAAATAAGTTTTTATAGCTGCAAAAAGGTTAATTCTGCAATAAAGGTGCTGCAAAATATCAAGACAGGAATAACCAAAATCTTGGAAAGTGTCAATACAAGGTGTATCAATGGATTTATTAGAGTACCAAGTTAAAGAATGGTTTGCGAAGATAGGCATCCCGGTATTGCCTTCCCAACGAATTGACCATCCTACAGATTTGAAACGGTTAAAAATTCGCTATCCAATTGTACTGAAATCTCAAGTCCACGGAGCGGAACGGGCAAAAGCTGGTGGAGTCAGATTTGCCCAAACGACTATCGATGCGATCGCAGCTGCTCAAAATATCTTTAGTTTACCAATTTGGGGCGAATTGCCGGAAGTTGTACTGGCAGAATCTAGATACGACGCCAACCAAGAATTTTATCTAGCAGTAGTTTTAGATACTGCTGCCTGCCGACCGGTACTTTTAGGTTGCAAAGAAGCAGATATAGATTGGGAATCGGCTGGGGAAAGAATGCACTACGTTGTCGTGGAACAGGAATTCTCACCATTTTATGCCCGACGATTGGCTTTGAAAATGGGTTTGCAAGGAACGCTGATGCAGTCGGTAAGCAGCGTTGTGGAGAAGATGTACCACTTATTTGTCCAAAAAGACCTGGATTTAGTCGAAATTAATCCCTTGGCAGTCAGTACTACTAGTCAAGTTATGGCTCTTAATGGTAAAGTCAGGGTCAACGAACGGTCGATCAAGCGTCATCCCGATCTGGCCGAGATGGCAGCAAAAATTATCAGTCGTCATACCACTACTGAAATTAACGGTATTTTGGGCGACTGGGATGGTGTACAAATGCATGGGAAAATCGGTATTTTAGGTAACGGTACTGGTTCAGTGATGGCAACTTTAGATTTAGTTGCAAATGCTGGTGGCAATCCAGGTGTTTGTTTGAATCTACGTCATGCTTTCCTTACAGATACTACACCAACTACCTTCCGCGATCGCCTAGAAACAGGTTTGAAAATGCTGGAGGCTGATAAAAGCATTCAAGTAATACTAATTAACTTTCTGGGTAGCATTCCGCAAACTGAGGAAGTGGCTGAAGTTATAGCTAGAGTAGTGCAGCAAGACGACAGTGAACTTCAATCACAGGTTGTACGTTCTAATGGTAGTAAACGGCGACAGCTTAATTTTCCATCCTTAGTTGTCCGGCTTGCGGGTTCTGAATTTAACACTGCGAGAAAATATTTGACAACACTAAAAACCCACACCGATGCGCTTGTTGTGGTAGAAAATTTAGATGAGGCAGTGGCAGCAGCAGTTCTCCTTGCTAAACCAACGGCTAATAAAAGATAGTGAATGTCATTTTGTGACAATTCAAAAATCAAAAATTATTAGTTTTTACCGTCGGGTATAAATTGTTGAACTTGATGCTCAAATTAAATACAGCTTTGCTTTCTGGGACTAAATTATATAGTACATTCCAACTGAATATTCCTAGCTAGGGGCGCGTTTTCTCACTTTTGGAACACTTAGCTTCCAGACTCATTTTTGGAATTTCAGTAAAAATTGAATCAATACAACACTGTAAATGTGTTGTTTCTATGCCCAGTAGTTCAAAGCGCTGGGTTATCAAACTTACGGTAATTTTTTATGAACCTAACGCCAGAAAGTAAAGTTTTAATTCAAGGCTTTTGTGAATTTATATCAAGCACTCATGTCGATCAAATGAAAGCTTATGGCACGAATTTAGTAGCTGGTGTCAATCCTGGATGCGGCGGGCAGGAATTGCATGGACTGCCAGTATTTGATTTAGTAGAGGAAGTAATAGAACAATTTGGGGCAATTGACACCACAATTATTTGTGTAGATCCTTATGATGTTTTAGATGCAGCATTAGAAGCGATCGCATCTAATATTCGCCAGATTATTATTATTACTGCTGGTGTGCCGCCTTTGGATATGGTGCAATTACTCCGCAAAGCCGAAGCTTGTGAAACTTTGGTAATCGGGCCAAATAGTCCGGGGATCATTGTACCGGGAAAAATTCTTTTAGGAACTCAACCCAGCGAATTTTATACTCCTGGAACAGTGGGGATCGTTAGTCGTAGCAGCACCCTCACCTACGAAATTGCCTACGAATTAACAAAAGCAGGTTTAGGGCAGTCAATTAGTGTCAGTATTGGTAGTGATGCGATCGTCGGTTCCTCATTTTTGCAATGGCTGCAAATTCTCGATGAGGATGAAACCACAGAAGCGATCGTTTTAGTTGGTCAACCTGGTGGTGGTAGTGAAGAAGCAGCAGCGCGGTATATTGCTGAAGCAATTGATAAACCAGTAATTGCCTACATTGCAGGAAGACTTGCACCACCAGGAAAAACTTGGCGTCAAACTGGGACTTTAGCAACAGTTATCGGACGCGATCCTGACTTTGGCACAGCCCAAAGTAAATTAGCTGCTTTAAAAGAAGCGGAAGTAACAGTAGCTGAACGTCCTTCTCAAATTCCAGAATTATTGAGAAAGGAGATTAACTAATTACTAATACTTCTCTACGAGAGGCTGCGCCAACGGCTACGCTCAGTACAAGTTCGTAATTCAATTTTTAACTACGAATTACGAATTACGAATTACGAATTATTTTAATGAGCGATTTTGAGGAAACAGGTAGGCGATCGCAGCATAACCTGAAGCACTGAGTAAACTAACCAAAAAAGCAGCCAAAATAAAAGTAGACATAATGTTACACTCTATGCATTTCTAAAATCCTGGCATTCATCAACAAGCTAGAATTTTGGATACTTTCAAATTAGCAATTGGGTATGACACAGCCATGACTAGCTTGTGTCAATCCCTCGGATATTAAGGTTTTGTCTCAAGCCAAAGGCAGAAAAAAGCGAAACGTACTACCAGCTCCCAATTCGCTTTCTACCTGAATTTGACCGCTTTGTAATTCAATCAAACGGCGGGAAATAGTTAAGCCAATACCAGTACCTCCCGAATGGCGATCGCGCGATTGATCGGCTCGCCAGAAGCGCTCAAACACATGAGGCAAATTTTCTGGAGCGATACCAATGCCTGTATCACTAACCGCAATCCAGAGTTGAGATGCGTCAATCCCAACAGTAATGGTAATTGAACCTTCGTTAGTGTAACGAACTGCATTACCTAGCAGATTAACTAGCACCTGTTCTGTACGGTCAACATCTGCCAATACAGGAGGTAGCACAGATGGACATTTCAAGAGCATAACTGGCCCATCTTCCAATAGTTGGTCGGAAAATTTCTCCACTAATGACTCTAACAACGGACGCAAATTTACCCGTTGGATATTAATTGGTAGATAACCGGCTTCTGCTTTGGATAGTTCTTGCAAATCGTTCACCAACCGCTCTAAGCGTCGAGTTTCTTTCGCTAAACGCCGATAGATTTCAGGAGACGCTTCAATTTCCCCATCAGCCAGTTCTTCCAAATAACCGCGCACCACAGTTAATGGTGTGCGTAATTCATGGGTCATATCTCCAATCACTTCTCGCCGCCGCGCTTCTACACCTTCTAAACTGGCAGCCATTCGGTTGAAACTACTGCTCAATCCACTAAGTTCTGGAATGTCAGATACAGGTAGTCGTGCATCCATCTGACCAGCAGCAAATTTTTGGGTGATTTGTTCCATCTCGGTCAATCGCTGCATAATTCGTCTGGACACCCAGTAACTCAATCCTCCGGCGGCGGTAGTACCGACTAAGACTGACCAAATAGTGCTGCGTTGCCAAGCAAGTTCAAATCCTGTAACCAATTCAGCACGGACATCGATTAAGTCGAACCCCTGATTTTCTAATCCTTCCAAATGCAAGACAAACAAGCGGGGGGAAGAGATTTTGCTAATGCTCACCAGACTAGCTACCCCCACGATCATTACTACTAAGTGGGAGAAAAACAGGCGCCCTCTCAGCCCCATCTTCATAACATTTACGCTACCAAAGGATCTTCAAATTTATAGCCCACCCCAACAACAGTTTTAATAAAAGTCGGATTTGCCGGATCGGGTTCAATCTTTTTTCGCAACCGAGCTACATGAGTATCTACCACTCGTTCATCGCCAAAAAAATTATCTCCCCAAAGTTTATCAATTAGTTGGGTACGGTTCCAAACTCGACCAGGATTACTGACAAAGGTGGTTAGCAAGTTAAATTCTAGGGTGGTTAAGTCCAAAATTTCAACTTCTTGAGAATTCGTCTGACGACTGGCAGTGCGCTGGTCTACATCAACAATAAAGTGTTGGGTGCGATTGACTTGATGTTGTCCTCCTTGGCGGAGGCTACGCCGTAATAGTGCCCGCACCCTAGCTACCAACTCTCTGGGGCTAAAGGGTTTGACCATATAATCATCAGCACCAGTAGACAGGCCAATGACGCGATCGATTTCTTCACCCTTAGCAGTAAGCATTAAAATGTAAGGATCTTTCGCACCTGGTTTTTGGCGAATTCGGGCACAAACTTCCAACCCATCCAAACCAGGAATCATTAAATCTAGAATAATTAAATCCGGTGGTTGCTCTTGAAACATCCGCAAAGCATTCATGCCATCGCGGCTAGTGCGACAAAAAAATCCTTCTTTTTCTAAAGAGAGTTCGATTAAACGAGCAATTTCTGGTTCATCTTCAACTATTAAAATATCCATCTGAATATAGGGTCGAACAAAATGGACAGAGCAAAGACACAAAGACACAGAGATATCTTTTATGCGTCCCTGTGTCTCCCACTCTTTGCCTCTTTTTAATTAGAGGTTTGAATTTGACGCTGTGCGATAACTATAGCCAAGATTAGAATCTTTTTGAATGTGTGTTTTAATACTATCGAGGTCAATGAAGCAGTCAGCAACATCAATCAAACTTTCACTAGTGGTAGTTTGCAGACTGACTACTTCCACCCGAACCCCCATTCTGCTAACAGCGTTTACAGCATAAGCTAAATCTCCATCGCCACTGACTAAAACCGCTGTATCATAATAAGGAGCTAAAGTTATCATATCTACAGCAATTTCTACGTTCAGATTTGATTTTTTGAAATTCTCTGCTGGTACAACGAGTTCCTTTGCTACTACGCGATAGCCATTGCGACGCATCCACAAGAGAAAACCCTGTTGCTTTTCATTACTGATATCAACCCCAGTATAGAAAAAAGCACGCAACAGTCTGGAACCACTGGTTAAATGACAAAGCAATTTAACGTAGTCAATTTCTATGCCGAGTTGTAAGGCTGTATGGAACAGGCTTAAGCCATCAATAAAAATAGCAACTCGACCGCGATTTAAGTTATTCAAAATCGAACTATCAGGTGCAGGATCTCGCATCTTGGTATCTTTACCTTTGACAGCAGTATCGCTCAAATTTTGCCCTTGCCAATGTGGTTTAGCTTTGAGTACTTTAGGTTCCTTAAATTCATTGCTTTGTTTACTAAAATTAGTTATAATCATTGATACCTCTGATTTTAAAGCTGTAAAGAATTTTGACTAAATTTTCTATAGTATAGTCTGTGCCTGATTTATAACCTAGCAGGTAATGGTCTTAAGTCACTATATACAGACAAGTTTAACTGCTGCTAGACAAGATTCAAAATAGACAGCGCAAGGTTTTCACTATTGTTACGGTTGATTCAACGAGATATTGCTTCTGCCCACAGATATGTTAATCTTTACCCATCGAGACAGCAAGAGTTTCGAGAAAATAAATCTTGTTGTCAGGGTAAGGACTGTTTTTGTTAGGTCTGTATTGCACTCAACCTAGAAGCGCTATATCTATAATAATTCGGTAAGTATGAATTGTAAGACCTGTAATAGAGGCAACCCGACATAAGCAAATTCCGCACAAGAATCCCACTGCTTTTAGGGAGAATGAGCGTAGCAATATTTATGCAGCTGTGGGAGTGTCAAAGAGTTAGAAGCACTAATAACGTAATATTGAGATGCGATCGCACCTCAAAAGGTAAGTTGCCTTAATTTTATGTAAGAGACAAATGAGAAGGACAGGGAGGTTGATTACTCTCTTGTCCCCCTGTCTTATTAACGCACCGCAGCAGTTTCTAAAGATAAATCTTGAAACATGGGTGTACTGAGATAACGTTCGCCAAAGGAAGGCTGAATCATGACAATTAAACGTCCGGCATTTTCTGGACGTTTACCTACTTGAATTGCAGCGCACAAAGCTGCACCAGAGGATATCCCAGATAATAAGCCTTCTTCTTTTGCCAAACGTCGTCCATAGGCGATCGCTTGTTCATCGCTGACTCTAATTACTTCATCAACCAATTCTAAACGGAGGACATCTGGGATAAATCCAGCCCCAATACCTTGAATTTTATGTGGCCCAGCTTCACCACCAGATAGAACTGGGCTGTTGCTGGGTTCAACTGCGATCGCTTTAAAAGTCGGTTTGCGCTGTTTGAGTACTTCTGCAATCCCAGTAATCGTTCCACCAGTACCTACCCCAGCAATGACGATATCTACTTCCCCGTCTGTATCTGTCCAAATTTCTTCAGCGGTGGTTTCTTGGTGAACTTTGGGATTAGCAGGGTTGCGGAACTGTTGCAGCATAAAAGCATTGGGAGTATTAGCCACAATTTCTTCGGCTTTGCGAATTGCTCCCCGCATACCCTCAGTTCCTGGTGTCAACTCCAAAGATGCACCATAAGCTCTAAGCATAGCGCGTCGTTCTTGGCTCATAGTCTCAGGCATGGTCAAAATCAAACGGTAGCCACGCGCTGCTGCTACCATTGCTAGAGCAATTCCTGTATTACCTGAAGTAGGCTCAACTAAAATGGTCTTTCCTGGGAAAATTGAGCCAGCGGCTTCCGCCGAGAGTACCATACTTAACCCAATGCGGTCTTTCACCGAAGCCGCTGGGTTCATCCCTTCTAATTTAACAACTATCCTTGCTACTACTCCCTCAGCTTGAGGAATCTTGTTCAGTTGAACTAAAGGAGTTCGTCCAATCAGTTCTGTGATGTCTTGAGCAATCCGCATTCTTTAACCCCTAAAATCCTAAATCTTAGTACAGAGTATTTACTGATAACAATAAGCTTTGATGTATTTATTTTGCCGTTTAATGTCAATGAGTGCATATACTATGTATTCTAACTAAACCACAAAATATGAAAGTTTAGGAAGAACTTTTATTAGATATTCCCATTGATTCTCATTTTAGAAGAGGCTAGCTTACCATTCTTCTAGTTTAACATTTGTAATTGCTGACTATTGTCTCTTGGATTGAGATTCAATTTTTATGATTCTGTATAGATGAATAATTTTTTCATTATTTTCTATTTATTCTGAAAATATAATTTAATTTTAAAATATTTAATTGCTTTTCCTAATTTATTAGTCTATCTTTATCAAGAGACATTGATATTTGATTTTGAGTGCAGATTTTGTCAATCCCAAATTGCATCTAAAACAGTCTTTAACCATTGCCTACATTGCTTTGAGATTGAGTGCAAAAACCCCAGAACCCCACCTCGAAAATACTAGAACCCCGTCCAAAAAACACTAGCACCCATACCCCAATGAATTTTTATAAGACCTATCATGTGTGGATTACAGGCTTTGAGTACTATTCTAATGAATTTAATAATCTTAACAGGGCTGGGGTAAACTGTTTGGTGGAGAGCGGCTGATATAAATCGTATAGGATTTACGCAGAGATTCCCCTCTACCCCCCAACATTCCTGAGCGAAAGCTTAGTGAACTAGGGGGGACTTCTTAATCTTCTTTTTGAGAAGAGGATGAAACCAGATTCCCGAATCAAGTGCGTTCTTTCTGACTGAATAATCCTATGTTTTGTGAAAATGGTGGTAACTTTTTATTAATCAGTAGTCAGTAGTGACGAGAAAAATAACTGGCAACTAATGATTGTAAAAATTACCGATTATACATATTTTAATATCAAAACTGTTTGAGAGGTAGAAATATATAACTACTTTAGATAAACAGCAAAAGATATTTTCTTACTGGGTGCATACTACCTAGCAAGGGAGAGCCAAGATGAAAGCCAAACTATTCAATGTTCTTACAGTTTGCGTCGTTACCTTAGCAGTGCTTTCACCAGGACTAGTAGTATTTGGCATAATTTGGGAGCGACATCTGGAGTTAGTAAAATCTCAGAATTTAGCTTACGAAGTTAACAACACAACTACAGATGCTCCCGCCTTGGCTCCCCAGAAAGAGGGTACACATTCCCCTCAGACTAGCATTCAATCCTTCGATCGCAATGTGGTTCATCAAATGCTAACTGTTGCTGAACAATATAAATTTGCCACTATCCTGCAATGGTTCTTCTTGTTAACCCCGATTTGTGTTGGGTTAGGGATTCTCTTTTACGACAGATATCTGGTTCATCGTGCTGCTGTTTTAAAAGAACAAGTTGAAATGTTGGAAAGGCTGTGGCGCCAAAGTATCGAACAGTAACTTATTCACAATTTACTAAAATCAAGAGAATTACCATGACAGACCAAGAACAACGCCAAAGCTTGTATTTTAATCTGATTGATGAGTTACTTAAATGTCCTAATGGTCAAGAACCAGAAATTTTGGAATCTAAACCCGAATTGATTGATTCCGGTTTAGTAGAAACAATGTTACAAGTAGCTACTATGTTTGCCCATGAAGGCAATCAAGATGGTGCCCAATTTTTATTTTTTGTGGCACGAGAGCTAGCGAAAGAATTAGGTTTATACCCGGAAGTTCCCAGTACTGAAGTTGCAAATACTGAAGTTGCAAATAAGGAGTAAAAATGCTGTTGACTTCAACGGATGCGGGACAAATAGCTTTAGAACTGCTGATGGCAGATTGGAATATTTCAGAAGAGAACCGAGAGTGGTTTACAATTTTTAGCTCTCGTCTGATTGGCGAGAGTTGGTACACTGTGGAACTAGGTATAGAAGGATTTCCCGATCGGTGGTTTATTCAAGTATATGACACTGGAGCGTGCGATCCAAACTATACATTTATTTCACCAATCCGTAGTTCTGAAGGATTTACGGACTTTATAAATGTGCCGGAAATCATAGCAGAGGTCTTAGTTTGCGAACGCAATGCTCGCTAATAATTAAAATTCAAAACTTTGAATTAAACAATAATTCGTAATTCGTAATTCGTAATTCGTAATGAAATAAAGACTTAGAGTCAGTGACCTCTGACAGTTGTAACAATTATTATGGTTAGGGTTGAAATCCTAATCTATGTATAACATAATTACGTTAGGGAATCTGCTAATATCATTATGAATTACAAATTATAAATTACGGGTTTTTAATCTAAAGATGCTTTACGCAAATCTGAGGTGATACCAAATGAGGTACACCTCTTTTTTTATATAATATTTAAGGTTTTATTTAAGCTTAGTCAGTTATTTTGTTATCTTTAATTGACAAAATTATGTTATATTAAATAGCGTGATGGACGCTACAGAAATATCAGTTCCAATGATTGCTGAAGATATCTTAGCCAAAGAATTCACAAGAGTCGTCAACCATTACTACCCGCAAGTTGGAGAATTGCTGGATGGGTGTTATGTGAAAGTCATCACCTGTTTTTGGGGACGACCTGCTAGACGTTTGCAATATATAGGAATTTATTGCTCTGACGAAATGATTTCCTGCGTGCAAGCTCAAAAAGAAATACTCAGAGAAGTAGCAGACAACATGGGTTTAATCCAGGTTGTCTGTATGAATGCCAAGCGATTGTTGCGCGATCCGATGTCGAAGGTCAAAGAGAACAACCCACGTCTATGGTTGGAGTTGCAGTGGGTTGCAACTTAGTGATTCATCACATTAATTGAGAGGGGTAAATTCTTTTGTAGAGAGGACTTTATTCCTCAAATATTTAAGCACGCTTTGTGCTTACTACAAATCTATCGACCACTAGAATAACCAGCACCTACGGTGAATACAAAGTATCAACGCAAGTAATGAAAACTGGAATTTTCTGCAATTACGATAATTTTCACCAAGATGCTCGTCGTGCCATCTTTGAGCAAGTTGCACTGGTAAAACAGGCAGAAAGCTTAGGTTTTGAGGAAGCGTGGGTGAGCGAACACCATTTTAGTGAATCTAATCTCAGCCCGTCCATGTTGGTGTTGATGGCACATTTGGCGGGATTGACTTCAACTATCCAATTAGGCACTGCGGCGGTGTTGCTGCCATTCCATAACCCGATTCGGGTGGCGGAAGATATTGCCACTTTGGATAACTTGTGCAATGGACGATTATTATTTGGAGTTGCCAAAGGCGGCCCCTTTCCTCAACAAAACAAGCATTTTGCGACCCTCCCAAGTGAATCCCGTCCCAAGATGCTAGAGGCGATCGCATTAATTCAAAAGCTCTTATATGAAACTGATGTATCATTTAATGGGCGATATTATCAATGCGATCGCTTAACGATTTATCCGAAACCATTGCAAAGTCAAATACCAGTGTATGTTGCTACTGGTGGTGATGACGGTATTGAGCTTGCTGCTAAACATTCCTTCAGCTTGATGGGTGGGCCGCCATTTTCTCTAGAGAGATTGAAGGATACTGTTACCAAATATCGAGCCTTAAATTCTAGTGGTGCGGAAAAATTAGTGCTGGCACGCTTCTTTTTTGTTGGCAAAACATATGATGAGGCGGTGAGTGAGGCGTTACCTTTCGTTCGCAAATTTAGCCAGAAAATGAAAGCTAATTCGGCTGAAGTATTGCAAAACAGTGCGAATTCCAACCAAAAACCATTCGACCGCACAAATATTTGTTTCGATGAAGATTATTTGATTGAGAATTCAATTATCGGTGATGTGGAGACTTGTCGAGACAGAATCAAGAAATTTCAGGACGAATTAAATTTAGGTACGCTAGCACTCAAACCCTCGTCTGCAGATTTGCAAAAAAACCTAGAGAGTTTGACGCGCTACAACCAAGAGGTGCGAAATTATGTCTTCTAAACTATACCAGCTTCCTCCCGATGATTTACCTCCCGCTGAGGTAACGAAACAGGATGGAATGCTGCAAATGGAGTTAGAACAGTCTGCTGGCAGATGCTTTTATCTAGCTTGCGATCGCATTACGCGAGTACTGTTATCTAATTGTCAATGGTATCTCACAACAAATGCTAACATCCTCACATTAATTATTGACTGCCCTGACTTAGTATCTTACTGGCATATCGTCAGCAATATTCCCCAGTTGGGTAACAGGTTAGAGCGATTTGCTGCCAATGGCAAAATCCGCGTTTATCCGCCATTTGGCAAAGGAACGCCGTTTGAAATCAGCGTAAATGAAATATCTGCTTATCGAGATTGGCTGTGAGGTAAATAGGCACACACTAGGAATCCTACAAAATATAGCTGATTCATCCTTACTACACCCTGTACTTCTAAAGTGCAGGGTGTTGCAATTTTAGAAGAGTTACAATATTGTCTGTCTTTTCTTGTTATTTCAGATAACTCAGAGTGTATGCGCTGGCAACCTATAGATAATTTACCGCAAGATTGGCAAAATTTGGCTAGTTCAGAGCTACCACCATTAGTTACTGTCTGGAATGAACAAGCTGACCGTCTTCGTAACTCTGGTGCATTCAAAGTTTTTATGGAAAAGATGCGCCGGGAAATAGCAATTGAAACCGGAATTATAGAGCGACTTTACACAATTCCTCAAGGTATTACCCGATTACTTATTGAGCAGGGTATCAATGAGGCATTAATTCCACATGGAGTTACAGACCGACCTATTAAGCAAGTTATAGCCTTGATTCAGGATCAAGAAATGGCTATTGAGGGATTATTTGATTTTGTAGGTGGTCAACGTTCTCTTACGCCGTTTTATGTAAAGGAACTGCATCAGCTGCTTACCAGAAATCAGACTAATACAGAAGCTTTAGTTCCATCTACAGGACAAATTATTAGTGTTCCTCTAATCCGAGGTGATTGGAAGAAGCAGCCTAATAATCTATTGAGAGCAGATGGTTCCATTTATGAATACTGTCCACCGGAACAGGTAGCATCTGAAATGGATAATCTCATTCAATGGCATCATCAGCATCAAGAAAACCAAGTTGCACCAGAAGTAGAAGCTGCATGGCTGCACCATCGATTTACTCAAATTCATCCGTTTCAAGATGGAAATGGGCGAGTTGCTCGTTGTCTTGCTAGCCTGGTTTTTATTCAAGCTAGATGGTTCCCTCTTGTACTTACGCGTGATGATCGTTCAGCTTATATTACATCTTTAGAACAAGCGGATCAAGGTGAATTGTCTGGCTTGATTAATTTGTTTGCTAAAAGTCAGAAACAGTCATTTATTCGCAGTCTTGGTTTGTCAGAACAAATCTTGTCAGAGACAAGGCAGACTCGTACTATTCTCGCATCTGTTACTGATAAACTTAAACAGCGTCAGTTAGCATCAATTCAAGAACGATGTAAAGAAGCTGAGAGATTTGCCGAAAATTTATTTAATATAGCATCCAATCGTTTGCAAAATATTTCTGAAGAAATCAAGCTATCTGTACAAAATTTAGTACGAGATGCTCAAGTTTTTACAGTATCAGCTTCAGCAGGGGATGAGCGTTCATATTATCATCGCTATCAAATTGTGGAGACAGCAAAACAGCAAGGTTACTTTGCTAATCTCCGAAGCTATCACAGTTGGGTACAATTGATTATTAGAGTAGAGACACCTACAGTTATTTTGCTTTCATTTCATGTTCTGGGACACGAGTATTTAGGCTTACTTGTATGTTCTGTATGTGCTTATCACAGGGATGATACAGAAGAAGGCGATCGCAATATTAGTGATATTCAACCTTTAACAGAATCACCATTCCAATTTTCTTATGCAGATGAAGAAGATAACTTGGTGAAGCGCTTCAATGAGTGGCTAGAAGAAGCTATTATTACAGGACTAGAATACTGGAATAGAAGTCTCTAATATCTTCTACTCTTTGCTGTTCCTTAAAAAAAAATTAGATATTCGTCAAGCGGGAAGAGATTAATGTTGACAAGTTTTTAACTTTTCAATTAGCCACACATACCAATTTTCTAACCCAGCACCAGTAGTTGCAGAAACCTGAAAAATCTGAATTTTGGGATTTACTTCTTTAGCATATTCTATGCACTTTTGAATATTAAATTGCAGGTAAGGTAGCAAATCAATTTTCGTGAGAATCATTACATCACTAGCACGGAATATATGCGGATATTTTATCGGCTTATCTTCTCCTTCTGTAACGGAGAGAATAACGGCTTTTGCCTGTTCTCCCAAATCAAATAAGGCTGGACAAACCAAATTTCCGACATTTTCAATCATCACAACTGAGCTTAATGGCGGATTCAGTTGTTGTAAACCTCTTTCTATCATTGAGGCATCTAAATGACAGCCTGTTCCAGTGTTGATTTGGATGACTTTAGAACCTGTTTCTTTAATTTTTTTGGCATCGTTAGCAGTTTCTTGGTCGCCTTCAATGACACTAATAGATAATTGATGTTTTAAATCATTGATAGTTCGCGTTAAAAGAGTTGTTTTACCAGCACCGGGAGAACTCATTAAATTTAAAGCGAGAATATTACGACCTTTAAACCATCCCCGATTTTGGGCAGCTAGCAAGTTATTCTTCGCTAATATATCTTGTTCTAAAGATATTGTTGTGTTGTGTATTTTGGCATGAATTTGAGGTGCTTCTATATGAGTATCATGACTGTGGGAGTGAGTGATGACAGTACCATCTGGTAAAGTGTGAGTATGATTATGTTCCGCTTTATCTGTTTCTAAATTTGTAATTTTTATTTCGCCATCATCAGAACAACCACAAGTTACACACATAATTCCTCTATTTCTATTTCTTTAATTTTAAGTTCTTCGCCAGTAATTAAATTTAATTCCACACTACCACAGTTACAGATTCCGAACGGTTTATCTAAATTAACTTCTGCACCGCATTGACGACATTTTGCTAAACCGGGAATTTCTAAAATTTCTAATGTCGCCCCTTCTAAAACTGTACCCTGAGTGCAAATATCAAAACAAAATCGGATAGCGTCGGGCATAATGGCTGAAAGTTTGCCAATTTCTAATAAAACTCGCTGCACTTTTGCGCCTTTAGCATTTTCAGTCACAATTGCCACAATATTTTGGGTAATTCCAAATTCGTGCATATTATAAATCTATTAAAGATTAACAAATTCGTGGCAATTGGTCGCCTACTAACATATCAACAATCCTTTCAGCACCAAAAGCTGTTTTTAATAATACGATACCTGGAGGTGAAGTAATAACTTCGCCAATAATACAAGCATCTTTGCCTGCTGGGTGGGATTTCATAGCTGATAAAACATTTTCAGCATTCTTTTTTGGAACCACTACAACTAACTTACCTTCATTAGCTAAATACAATGGGTCTAAACCGAGAATTTCGCAAACTCCGTTAACTTCTTCACGCACTGGAATAGATTCTTCAAAGAGACGAATTCCCACATCGGAACTGAGGGCGAATTCATTTAGTACTGTGGCTAAACCTCCACGTGTGGCATCTCGCATAGCATGAACTTGTGGGCATACATGGAGAATAGTTTCTACTAAACTATGCAACGGCTGACAATCACTTTCAATATTAGTATCTAAGGCTAATTTCCCACGGGCAATTAAAATGGCTGTCCCATGATTGCCTATTTCACCATTAATTATTATTGCATCTCCAGGTTTAATATTATGAGCAGAAATGTTAACTATTCGCGGGATGATACCAATACCAGCAGTATTAATAAAGAGTTTATCGGCAGCACCACGATGTACAACTTTTGTGTCACCAGCGACAATTTGAATACTCGCTTTTTCTGCGGCTATTTTCATGCTGGCTGCAACACGCCGCAAGGTTTCTACGGGTAATCCTTCTTCTAAAATTACGCTACAAGTTAAATATAAAGGTTTAGCACCACTAACAGCTAAATCATTAACTGTACCGTTTATAGCTAATTCTCCTATATCACTACCGGGAAAAAATAACGGGTCTATAACATATGAATCTGTTGTAAATGCGAGTCTATCTCCTTGTTGGAGGAGAGGGGCTAAGTTGAAGCTGGCTTGGTCTTCTAGTTGTGAGAGAATTGGGTTATCAAAATTGCTGATAAAGATATCGTCGATTAAATCACGCATGGCTTTACCACCACTACCATGTGCAAGAGTTATATGAGTGTCTTGCACTTTATGGCGACGACGGACTTTTTCTATTTTTTGGATTGGGTTTGTGGGGGAAATATTCATATTAAAATTTTTTTAAACGCAAAGGGACGCAAAGGGAAGCGCAGAGGTACGCGGAGTATTTAATCTGAGGAGAAGCCGCAGGCGGGGAGGGGTTCTTGAGTTATTTTTGGTTTTTGGGCGATTGTTTTTTTGGCAATTGTGGAGAGTCGCCCGTATTTGTAATAGGCTGCGCAAGCACCTTCGGAAGATACCATGCAAGTACCGATTGGTGTTTCTGGCGTGCAAGCTGTACCGAATACTTTGCACTCCCAAGGTTTTAAGACTCCTTTGAGAATTTCTCCACATTTACAAGCTTTATGGTCGGCTACTTTCAGGTTAGGAATGGTAAATTTAAGTTCGGCATCAAATTGAGCATATTCAGGTTTGATTTGTAATCCTGAATAGGGAATGTCACCTAAGCCGCGCCAATCAAAACTATCTCGCACGGCGAAAACTTTGTTTATGGCTTGTAGTGCTACTGTATTCCCAGTTTTTTCTACAATTCGGTTATATTGGTTTTCGATTTCACAACGATTTTTTACTAGCTGTTGCAATAGCATCCAAATGGATTGGAGAATATCTAAGGGTTCAAATCCTGAGATGACTATCGGCTTATTATATTGTTGGGAAATAAATTCATAAGGGTCAGTGCCAATTACCATGCTGACATGACCAGGCCCAACAAATCCATCTAGTTGCAAGTCGGGATTATCTAATAGTGCTTTGAGGGCGGGAATCACGAGGACGTGATTGCTAAACATACTAAAGTTATGAATTCTTTCGGCTGCTGCTTGCAGAATGGTGAAGGCGGTGCTGGGGGCTGTGGTTTCAAAGCCTAATGCGAAGAAAACTACTTCTTTGTCGGGATTATCTCTGGCAATTTGCAGGCTATCTAGGGGAGAGTACACCATACGGATGTCTGCACCTTGTGCCCTGGCTTGCAGTAAAGTGGTTTTGGAACCAGGAACTCGCATTGCGTCGCCAAAGGTGGCAAAAATGACGTTATGATTTTGAGAGATTGCGATCGCATCATCTAATCTCCCTTTTGGCATTACGCATACTGGACAACCAGGCCCATGAATTAGTTCGATGGCTTGGGGTAAAATTTCTTCGATGCCGTATTTAAATATGGAATGGGTATGTCCGCCGCATACTTCCATAATTTTGATGGGTTTTTCTAGCTGATGGCTTAATTTGGCGATTTCGCGGCGTAAGGCTTCTGCTTTTTCCGGTTCGCGGAATTCGTCAACATATTTCATAAGGATTGGGGAATAGTAAGTTTTATGCCAATACGGTATTTCTTTCTTCTCTCTGTGCCCTCTGCGGTTCGTTAAGTACTAATCCGTGCTTGTGCTGCTGCTAATTCTTGGAAGAGTTGTAATGTTTCTGCTGCTTCTTGTTCGTTAATTCGATTCATGGCAAAACCAACATGAACTAGTACCCAATCTCCAATACAAGCTTCGGGAGGATGTTGTTCATCTACGATACAAGCAATATTTACTTCGCGCTTTACACCACCAATGTTAACTAGGGCTAGTTTATGGTTAACGTTGGTAATTTCTATAATTTGTCCGGGGATTCCTAAGCACATTTTTTTATTTGTGAAGATAAACTAACCGCAGAGGCGCGGAGGGCACAGAGAGAATTATTTGTGAGAAAAAGGTTGTAAAATATCAACTCTCATGTATTAATTGTGCGGCTGCAATCACTGCTTGTCCTAAAGATAAGCCGCCATCGTTAGTTGGAATTAAACTGTGAGTGAGTACTTTTATTCCCAATGTTTGTAATCGTTTGCTAACTTGCTCTAACAATATACAATTTTGAAATACTCCTCCGGTTAAAGCTACCTGATTAATCAGATTTTCTTGACTAAGATGCTGAACCATTTTCACAATGGCGTTAGCTAAACCTTGGTGAAATTTGGCAGCTATAACTGTTTGTGGAATCTGCTGCTGTAAGTCATTTAGCAAGGCTTGCCACATTGGACGCGGGTCTATACAGTAAATACTATCTAAAAAGCTAAAATTAAAAGGGTAGATTAGCGTTTCTTTATCATTATTTAAGCTGCTAACATCTACTATAGCTTCAAGTGCGATCGCAGCTTGTCCTTCATAGCTACATTCATCTCTATAAATACCGATAGCTGCCGCTACTGCATCGAACAATCGCCCCACTGATGAAGCTGGAGGAGAGTTAATCTTCTTATCTATAAGTTGATTTAGTAGTTGGAGTGGCTTGCTTTTCAGAAATTTTACGATTTCTAAATCAGTATACTTTTGTTCGCAATCATTCCAAAGATTAGCAGCTACTAATTGGGCATAAGTATTACGCCAAGGCTGATAAATAGCTTGTTCGCCACCAATCATTGCTACTGGTTTAAATGTTGCAAGTCGTTTAAATTTACGGTAATCTGCTAAAAGAAATTCTCCACCCCAGAGTGTACTATCATCGCCGTAACCTAAACCATCTAAAGCAATGCCTAATATTGGAGGCGAATCTAAAGAAATCCTGTTTTCTGCCATACAAGCGGCAATATGAGCGTGATGATGTTGAATGGGGTAAATTTTTATTTTATTTGTGTCTGCAAGTTCTTTCCCAAGTTTGCTTGATAAATATTCAGGATGTTTATCAATGGCAATTACTTCTGGTTGATGCTCAAATAAATTTAAGTATAAATTTAAATTTTCTTGGTAAGCGTTAAAAGCCGCAGCATTTTCTAAATCTCCTAAATGTTGAGAGAGAATTGCTTTTCCTTCACGCAATAAGCAAAAAGTATTTTTTAACTCACTACCCATTGCTAAAATTTGCGGTACTTTGTGAAATCCCAGTGGTAAACTAATTGATGCTGGTGCATATCCTCTGGCACGGCGAATTGTTTGAACTTTATCACCAAGAACACGCACAACCGAATCATCTACCCGATTAATAATCTCTCGATTGTGAAAGAGAAAATAATCAGCAATTGTCCCTAATTTTTCTCTTGCTTCTTCATTATCAATACATTGTGGTTCATCAGCAAGATTGCCACTTGTTAAAACAATTGGGCGATTCATCCGCCGCAGAATTAAATGATGCAACGGCGTATAGGGTAGCATGAAACCCAAGGTATTTTGCTTTGATGCTATCGATGGCGCTACTACTTTTTTACCTGTTGCTTGTAATAAAACAATTGGTGCAGCAGAACTTGTTAATAATTCTTTTTCTTTGGCGTTGATACTGCAATATTCTTCAATTACCTCAATATTTCGCGCCATTAAAGCAAAAGGTTTATGATAACGCTTTTTTCGCTGACGCAGTTTTTGTACAACGGTTTCCTGTGTCGCATCGCAAGCTAGATGAATACCACCTAACCCTTTAATTGCCACAATCTCACCTTTTTGCAACAAGGTACAAACAGCATCAACATCATCCAACATCGAAAACATAGAAGCAGTAACCGATTTGCCATCAGCGCGTTCTAACCAAGCTGCGGGGCCGCAAACATGACAAGCTACAGGTTGGGCGTGAAAACGGCGATTTTCGACATCATGATATTCCTTTCCACATTCTGAACACATCGCAAACGCAGACATACTGGTATTGCATCTGTCATAAGGAATGGCACAAATAATACTCAACCGGGGGCCGCAATGAGTACAGTTAGTAAAGGGGTAGCGATAAAAGCGGCTGAAAGGGTCGAATATTTCTTTTTGACACTGGGGACAAGTGGCTGCATCAGGAGTAATTTCTGTTTTAATGGCATTACTGACACTAGTAGAAATCACAAAATTATCAAATTTAAGTTCATCTTCATAAGGAGTTCTAGTTAGTTTGTTAATTTTTGCTAGTGGCGGACATTCTGTTTGCAATCTGGCAACAAATTCTGTTAATGCTTCCTCACTACCAGATACCCGAATTAATACACCTTCACCATCATTACAAACATCTCCACACAAACCGCAAGCTTTAGCCAGACGATATACGGTAGGACGAAAGCCTACTCCCTGAACAGTACCGCTAACTCTAATTTCTTCAGTCGGCATAGTTAAACTGCCACAACAAAATTCGGTTATTTCCAGAATCAGCTATCACTGCTGTATCACCGCAAATTTTTATCCCGTAACACCAATTTAAGCTATCTCGTTTCGGTAGTCCGAAATTACGATTTTCACCTTTACTTTGAAAATTTATTTGTCCTGCTAACCCATCTGCCATTACACCTTGCAGTGATAAAATTGATTCTGGCTTTCTCCATCCTAATAAACGAGAATTAGCAGTATCTGCAACTACTAACCAATCTCCAGCCACCGCCACACCATAAGGCATACTTAAACTACTAGCGCTAGGATAATAAACTCCTTGATTCATTTCCACAAAATCAAAGCTTTTTTGTCCTAAAACCACTGCACAAGGAGTATTATTTTCTGTAGGTATTCCTTGCCAAATCATTATTCGGTGATTACCTGCATCGCTGACAACCAGATTTTCTCCCCAAAAGGCGATGTCGTGACACCAACGCATACTCGCTGCGGTTGGAGAATCACCGCCGTTTTCATTGCGAGATATCATATCTGGTTGTCCCAAAACTAAATCAGCAGGTTGACCATTTTCTGTTGGTAATTGATGCCAAATTAATAGTCTTCGATTACCAGTGTCAGCAATAAATAACTGTCCTTGATGATAGTAAACACCATAAGGCCAGTGCATTGTACTAGCAGATGCTTGCTGATTTCCTCGATTTGGTTCATTATCAGTAAAATTAACTTGTCCTAATACCAAATCTGCTGGAACATTATTATCTTCTGGTAAGCTTTTCCAAATCAAAACCCGATGATTCCAAGCATCTGCTACAGCTAACCCTTCACCGCAAGCACAAATCCCTGTTGGTACACTTAAAGTTGCCCTTCCCGGTGTACTTTTAGCATTTTGTCCTTCATGATAAAAATCAGGTTGTCCAATTACCCAATCAGCAGGTTGACTATCTCTTGTGGGTAAATTTTGCCATCCTAATAATCGATGATGTCCTGTATCTGATACCCATAAAGGGCCAGTTTCTGATAATAAACAAGCACCACGAGGCCCAAACATATTTGTAGCATTGGGCGCTACTGGTATGACTAATTGTTCTGGTTCTATAATGTTACCTAAAATTACCTCTGCACCTTGAGGTGATAGAGGCAAATATTGAGAAATTTCTGTTGCTTTTAGCGGTAATTGTGATATGGGATTACTTATGATTGGGATATCCATGAACCGCAGATAGACGCTAATAATTATTTAAAAACATTAATGTTGATTAGCGTGTAACAACAGTAACGGTTTTGCATTATGCTTTTTTCAAATTAAGTTAAAACCTTTAATCGACTTCTGTATTAATCAATTTTAAAAAATCTAGTCAAATTTAGTAACTTTTGCTACATAGCGAATCTTTTGCATGAGTGCGCGATGTACTGAAATGAGAAAGCAAACTGGGGTTTGAGAAAGTAAAAGCTGCTTTTGCTTGCGGAAAACACCAAAATGAGTAAGTAAAAGCTCATTTTGCTTGCGGAAAACACCAAAATGAATAAGTAAAAGCTGCTTTTGAGTAAGTAAAAGCTTATTTTGCTTGTGGAAAACACCAAAATCAGTAAGCAAACTGGGGTTTGAATAAGTAAAAGCTGCTTTTGAGTAAGTAATATGCCTTTTTACTTTCTCAAAACACTAAAATCAATATCTGAATTACACAAATGAGAATTAATTTAAAGATATTGAGAAAGCATTCAGGCATTTTGCTTGCACAAAAGACTAAAATCAATGCGCGAACTACTGAAATGAAAAAGCAAAGTAACTGTGATTGACTAATCGCCAAGTATATTTGTTGAAATGTTACCTTTGCATCATCATTTTTGCAGTTTCACAAAAACCTTATCGCCTTTAATCTTGACTGGATATGACTGAAGCGAAATATCAGGTGCAGTTAAGCATTCACCTGTCTCTAATTTGTATTGGAATCCATGAGCAGGACAGGTAATGATACCATTTTCAACTTTACCCTTTTCTAAGGGAGATCCAAGATGAGCGCAACTATTACGGTAGCATTTTACTGTAGCACCTTGACGATGTAAAATAAGTGAAGTACCAGCAAGTTGTACTGCCACTACACTAAATTCAGGAACTTCATCAAGGGTCGCTACTTTCATCCAAGTACAAGTTATTTTTGCAGAGAATGGACTGATTAAACTAGAATTAGCGTTGTTAATAGTAGAACTGCTATTAACTGCCACTACTTTAGTAATTTCGGGGCAATGGTTTTTGATTGCTTGTTCTACTCCCTGAGATAAAGTTAAAGTAGAAGTCGGACAACTGCTGCAAGTTCCAATTAATCTGACTTCTACTGTATCTGGTGGTTTAATTGCCACTAATTCTACATCACCGTTATGGCTTTTTAAACCTGGGCGAACTTCTTCAAGGGCTGTCTGAATGCGTTGTGAAAGCGGAGGTTTTGGTGGTTTGACTAGTTCGTGATACAGTAGCACTGCATAGACTAATTCATCTGCAACCGCATGACGCAAAGCTGGCATTGATTCTTCTTTCAGGCTTTTAATCAAGCTAGTCAATGCAGCTTTATGCAAAGCTTCAATTGCCCTTTTTAAACCCACCGCTACACACCGTTGGCTTTCATCCCACTCGGATATAATTGCCTCAAAACGATTAATTTCCTGAACTAATTCTTCAAGATTTGTCATTTGTCATTTGTCATTGGTCATTTGTCATTGGGCATTGGTTATTTATCAATGACAATTCACTTCATTTTGAAGTCTTTGAGGAGAAATGGCATAATTATGCCTGTTACTAAGCTAGATAATATTATTGGTAGGTAGAAGGGAATCGGGGCTTGTGCGAGTAATACTAGCAGTAAGAAACCTACAGCAATACCAATAGTAGTTTGCTTGACAAAATACACAGGGTCGCGTAGTAGCTTTCCTTTAAAAAATAACTTAGCAGAAAACCAACCTATCTCTAACATGTTTTATCCTAATAATTTGTCAAGAAATTTAAGGCAGCAAGCCCTAATAAGATGGCGGGAATTACACCTGCAGGGGCAAATAATGCACCAAGCATCGCTGAAAACTGATAGCCTATATCTTTCCCAGCTAATAGCATTCCACCAATTGCACCGCCAACCATAGACAAGGCTGCTGCTATGATTAACCACACGACTTCTGTTGCTATGTTCAAATCGCCATCTGCTAAACTTGTGAGAAAATTTATCAGATTTTGCGTTGTTAAAATATCTCTCATGCTGTTTTTTTACTCGTTGTTAAAGTGATAAGAGTTAAATCAGATTTATAACTTCTAATCCTTCATTTCTGTTTCTACATCTTGTAGTGCTTGAACTACGATCTCTGCTTGTGCGATTTGTTGGTGTTCCGTAAATATTTCTAAAGCAGCTTGATAGTAAGTACGCGCCTGTAAAAGATTTTGAGGATTACCAGGTTCTGGTTTTTCTGGGTCGTCTGGTAAGTTGAATAGGGCGTTGGCTTTGTTTGAAATTGTGTTAGCGTACTCTAAAGGTGTATCTTTGGGATTACGCACTTTTAACGCTTCGTCATAAGCTGCGATCGCCTTTAAATTATTCTCCACAGGATGGGAACTCACTAGATATTGCAAAGCATTACCTAAATTGTTCTGCAACATCGCATATTCTCTAGGATGGTCAATCAAATTAATGTGCTTTAGCGCCACCTCAAATGATTGCACAGCTAACCCTTGACGCAAGTATTCTCGTTCCGATGCTAGGGGCATAGAAAGGTATGCGATCGCAATATTGTTATACAAAATCGCGTATTCTTGGGGGTAATCTTCCCAAGTAAAGACCCGCAAAGCCTCATGATAAGCTTGGATGCTGTCAGTTATCCGCGCTAAATTGAATGGTACTAGCGACTGCAACACCAGCCCAAAATTCATCTGCGTCTCTGCCACTTCCTCTGGCGTTGCTAATTGCTGTAAAATTGGCAGTGCTTCTTCATAACCGACTTTCGCTTGCATCAACAGTTGGTAATCAGCATCCGGTATTGCCTGTAATGTCCCTGCCATCCCTACTTGGGCCCTGGCTTTTAATAAGGGATACTCCTCACCACACATTTCATAGGCCCGGTAATATAACCCAACTGCATTTCGCAAGTCTTGGGCAGCTTTGGGCTTTTTTTGAAAACCCTGTGCTATCTCAATCAGCATCTGGATTTTTTCTTCTGCTGAGGCTGACTCTGAAGCAACAGCTGCTACCGCAGCCTTCACTGCTGAATCTGTAATGCTGGGGGTCATAACTCTGCCGTACTTTAGCCAATTGGGAATTGAATCTGTCAACGCCCACGAATGATTGAGATACGTAAAAGCATCTAATCACGGGCCATACTGATTTACGCAGGCTTCGAGTCCTTTAGGCGGAATTCCCCTTTTTTATTTGAGCTAGGATTAAAGACTATAAACTAGGGAAAAAACTTAATTCCCTATAGCCAATGTCCTATACCATGCTCAATACAATACTATAAAACACCCTATTTCTAAAATTCTAGGGGGAAATTGCTAATATTAATGTCAGCTTTAAACACCTAATATTTTTTAAATACTTTTTGTATCATCGTCTTATACAATTTCAATATTTTTTATTGAATTGTTGACATACATAATATTTATTGTAATCAAAATAGTTACCACGGGTTAGTCGTTGTGTAAAATATGTTCATCAACTGTAAAACAAGCTCCTTTGAAAACAGACAGTATCTTTTATCGGATCTTTCAGAGTATCCCCAGTACTTTTTTTGAACTGATTAACCAACCGCCCCAACTAGCTAGTGCTTACCAATTTTCTTCAGTAGAAGTTAAACAACTGGCGTTTAGAATCGATGGTGTCTTTCTTCCCAATACGCCAAACTTACCGATTTATTTTGCCGAAGTGCAATTTCAATCAGACAAAAAATTCTACTCACGTTTATTTACCGAAATCTTTAACTATCTCGACAAAACCGAATTAACTAACAATTGGCGTGGTGTTGTCATCTTCCCCAACCGCAGCGTTGATACTGGAGATACCGAAAGATATACAGAATTACTCAACTCTCAACGAGTAACTCGCGTCTATCTCGACGAATTAAGCTCCATTGAGGCATCATCAATTGGTATAGAGACAGTTAAACTTATCATCGAACCCGAATCAACTGCGACAATAAAAGCTCTAGAGATAGTCAACAGTGCCCGACAGCAAATTCCAGATGTCACTACTATTAGGGAAATTATACAATTGATAGAGACAATATTAATCTACAAGTTACCGCGATTGAGCCAGGAGGAGATAGGAAAAATGTTTGGATCAAATGAGTTAAAGCAAACTAGATTTTACCAAGATGTTTTTGCAGAAGGTAGACAAGAAGGGAAACAAGAAGGTAAGTTAGAAACGATACCCCAGTTATTAGGGTTTGGTTTAAGTATTGAGCAGATAGCTCAAGCGTTAGGTTTGGACGAAGAAGTTGTTAGGCAAGCTGCACAACCAAAATCCTAAAACAACTGATATATAGTTGACGGGGCGCAAAGTTTAGCGCCCCTATTTTTGGCTCATTTATTACATAAAAATCTGATGACTTAAAATACTCATCACCTAATGCAGATTAACAGTTGACAGATATTATTAATAATTACAGAGTTGTGACTGCGATAAATTAAGCAGATTGAGTTGGTTTAACGTCAAGACTTAAAAATAAGATGCAGTGTTTATTTGTAGTAGTTTGCATTTATAAAATGTGTTACGTAGATAACAGACATAGCTATTAAAAATAATCTTGAGAGTATTTAATATATTGTTAATGATTAATTCTTTTTTAATGAAAGTAAATTAGATAAAAAATATCTTACTATTAAAAAATAAATATTGATAAACAGGTGAAACTTTGCAAGCAATATCACCTACATCATGCATGGGAAACAATACAAAAATACCTAGCCGATGACTAACGTACTATGGCTACAAGGTGGTGCTTGTTCAGGCAACACCATGTCATTTCTCAACGCTGAAGAACCGACAGTCTGCGATTTAATTGCCGACTTTGGTATCAATATACTTTGGCATCCTTCCTTGGGGCTGGAACTAGGCAATGATTTGCAAACACTACTACGGGATTGTATTTCTGGCAAAATTCCTTTAGATATCTTGGTATTTGAAGGCAGTGTTGTTAACGCCCCTAACGGTACTGGCGAATGGAATCGGTTTGCCGATCGCGCCATGAAAGATTGGTTATTAGACCTCGCCAAAGTTGCTCAATTTATCGTCGCTGTGGGAGACTGTGCAACCTGGGGAGGAATTCCCGCCATGTCACCTAACCCCAGCGAATCGGAAGGTTTGCAATTTCTCAAACGTCAAGAAGGTGGCTTTTTAGGGAAAGATTTCGTATCACAAGCAGGATTACCTGTAATTAATATACCTGGATGTCCCGCCCATCCCGACTGGATTACGCAGATATTAGTTGCGATCGCTACTGGACGCATAGCAGACATTGCTTTCGACGAACTAAATCGTCCCCAAACCTTCTTCAACACCTATACCCAAACAGGTTGTACCCGCAACGTCCACTTTGCCTACAAAGCATCAACCGCCGAATTTGGTCAACGTAAAGGATGCCTATTTTATGACTTGGGTTGTCGCGGCCCCATGACTCATTCTTCCTGTAACCGCATCCTATGGAACCGCGTTTCATCCAAAACCCGCGCCGGAATGCCTTGTTTGGGTTGCACCGAACCAGAATTTCCCTTCTTTGACCTCAAACCAGGAACCGTATTTAAAACCCAAACAGTAATGGGAGTTCCCAAAGAATTGCCGCCAGGGGTGAACAAAAAAGAATACGCCTTACTGACAATGGTCGCCAAAGATGCAGCACCACCTTGGGCAGAAGAAGACTTTTTTACAGTTTAGTCATTAGTCATTTGTCATTAGTCCTTTGTGATTTGACTAATGACTATAACCTTTCACACTTCTCTATACCTCTCAACGAGAAATCAAGGATTTCAACTATTTTGCAGTGAGGCGAGTGAATAATTACCAATCACAAATAACAAAGGACAAATGACAAAGGATAAATGACAAATGACAAATAACAAATAACAAAGGACAAATGACAAATGACAATTCAATCATTAGACATTTCGCCCGTCGGTAGAGTTGAAGGCGATTTAGATGTCCGAGTTGATATTGAACATGGACGGGTAGTCAACGCCTGGACACACGCCGAACTTTTCCGAGGATTTGAAGTTATCCTTCGCGGTAAAGATCCCCAAGCCGGATTAATTGTTACACCTCGCATTTGCGGAATTTGCGGCGGTTCTCACCTGACTAGTGCATCTTGGGCATTAGATACAGCTTGGGAAACAGAAGTTCCCCGCAATGCAATTTTGGCGAGAAATCTCGGTCAAATTGTCGAGACTATTCAAAGCATTCCCCGCTATTTTTATGGTTTGTTTGCTATTGATTTAACCAATAAAAAATACCGCCATAGTCGCTTTTATGAGGAAGCTGTTAAACGTTTTGCCGCTTTCACAGGCAAATCTTACGAACTAGGTATAACAATTTCCGCTAAACCCGTAGAAATTTATGCACTGTTGGGCGGACAATGGCCCCATTCCAGCTACATGGTTCCCGGTGGCGTGATGTGCGCCCCCACTTTAACAGATATTACCCGCGCTTGGGCGCTTCTCGAATATTTCCGCACCAATTGGTTAGAACCAGTTTGGTTGGGTTGTTCTTTAGAACGCTACGAACAAATCCAAAGTTATGATGATTTTAGAGATTGGTTAGATGAAAACCGCAATCATCGAGATTCCGACTTAGGTTTTTATTGGCGCATGGGTTTAGACATTGGTTTAGATAGATATGGCGCTGGTGTTGGTAAATATGTCACTTGGGGATATTTAGCCCATGAAGATAAATACCAAAAGCCGACTATCGAGGGACGAAACGCGGCAACGATCATGAAAAGTGGAGTGTACGACAGCTTCACACACACTCACACCTTAATGGATCAGTCATTCACCCGCGAGAATACAACTCACTCTTGGTACGATGAAGGGACAGAGGATATTCACCCTAGCGATCGCAACACTAAACCCACTGCAATCAATACAAAAGACTTCGATAACGCCTACTCTTGGTCGAGTGCAGTTCTTCACAAAGACTTCGGACGTTTAGAAACTGGCCCCTTAGCGCGTCAATTAGTAGCTGGTGGTAAACATGGCGAATCTTGGCAACACTACGACGGCTTTATCCTTGATGTCTTCAAACGGATGGGTGGTGCTAGTATTCATGTGCGTCAGCTAGCACGAGTTCACGAACTTGTCAAGTTATATCGTCAAGCCGAACACTGTTTGCGCGAATTCAAATTAAACGACCCTTGGTATATTAAACCCAAAGAAAAAGATGGACGCGGTTGGGGTGCAACGGAAGCAGCGCGAGGTTCCTTATCTCACTGGGTAGAAATAGAGGGCGGTAAAATTAAGAATTACCAAGTTATTGCTCCAGGTACTTGGAATATCGGCCCTCGTGACGGTGATGGAATCCGCGGCCCCATTGAAGAAGCGTTAATTGGCACACCCATTTACGATTCTAGCGATCCGGTGGAAGTTGGTCATGTGGCGCGATCGTTTGATTCATGTTTGGTGTGTACAGTCCACGCCCATGATGCTAAGACTGGTGAAGAGTTGGCGCGTTTTCGGACTGCTTAATTTAGTTGTCAGGTGCGTTAGTCGTAGGCTAACGCACCAAAATTTCTGTAGTTAGCCTGGTTTAGAAAGTTCAGACTCATACTGTTCTATCACTCCCAATAGTTTTCCCAGTCATCTTGGAAGGCTTGCTGTAGCTTTTTCATATAGGCGTTAGTTTTGATTTTTACCATCCACAAATCAGCAGGATTGCTACCACCTTTGCAGACTACACCCTCGGCTAGGCCATACTTCCCAGCGCGGACATCTTCTACAAATTGTCCGGTGAGTTTGCCACGATAGACAACGCGGGCGATCACTAAATTACTAAAATCTTGTACAAACTGTTCGGGGGGAATCATCCCGCGATTAGTTTCTACATCAAAGAGAATCAGTTGTTTCGATTCTTCGGGTTTGTGCATCCCCGCGAAGGAATTCGCCCCGAAAAATTCAGTGAAGACGGTGATTTCTGGGCTATTGTAAGCGGGGTTTTCTCGAAACAGTTTGTCTAGGGGGGTGGCGAAAAGCTTTTGAAACAGGTTAGAAGCCTCTTCTAGCCCTGGATGGGCGGCGTTGAACTCAGCAATACCCCTCTCATCCAAATCAAAGCGATCGCGCCGAGTCCCAAACCCATACCACCCTAGTTCGACTTCCCAAACCCAATGCAGATTCGTACCGTCGTATTTATCAAAAGCAATACAGCGACTGGAGGGGTAGTTTTTGCTACCGAGAATTTTAGGATATGCTAGCTGAATGCGAGGCATGATGTTAAGAATAAAAAACTATTTTCCCAGCCTAGCTTGGGCTAAACGCTAACTGTCTCTTCCCGTTGCGTAATTATAGGCAATGGCTGATAAACGCGCAAACATGGCTCAGATTCAGGATTAATCATTTACACAATCAGCTGATTCAACAGTCGTAGCGTAACATACTAAAACTTCCATAAACAGTGAGTTAGGCTTGCATTAATGCATTTGCATAAAACAGCAATTTACACGGTAAGCTTGTGTCTGATTTAGCGCTACATAATTATCTTCCTCGCGTTCCCGATGCAGCATTGCAAGAATACATAGAATGGTGTGTTTTAGAGCAAGCTCAAGCCGCAGAATGTAACTTTACTCCTGATAGAAGTAAGTTAGATAATTTGCCACCAGAAGACTACGTTCCTAAACTTGTCGAGCAGTTCATGAAAGTTAAACCAGACCCAATTAAAGCTGGTTTGGTAGCAGCGATCGCTGGTAAGGAAGCTGACAAACACGCTTTATCTGGTTTAGCGATCGCTGCTGATTTTGTATCTCTTTACGTCAAGTATTTAATTCCTAAAGAGGGAAGTACTAAAGAACAGGCTGAAGAGATATTAACTCAAGCATCACAACATCAGTATGAGAAACTGACTGAAGTTGCCAAGAAACATGGTGTAGAGTTATAGTTTCCGGCTGATAAATTCTTTTTCAGAGGCTTTGTCTGTCCCATCAGTCAAAGCCTCATATTTTGCAGATTATGGCAACAACTCGAAATAATCAGTTTCAGCAGAAGCTTGATGATGAGTCGTTCTTAGTCTTATACCTTTACTATGTCCTTAAGCTTTAAACTATGCTTCACTGCATTTATATATACAGCGCAACTTCTTATTTTATAATTTAGGAAACATATTATTAGTTTATAGTTAAATGGACAGAATCGTAGTTAACTCTCACATTCATTTCGGTAAACCTTGCATCGCAGGAACACGCATCACTGTACAAAGCATTCTTGAACTTCTCAATGACGGACTTTCATTTGAAGAAATTATCCGAGACTACTATCCAGACCTACAAATTGAAGATATTCGTGCCTGCTTAGGCTTAAACAATTAAATTTCATCCCATGCTTACTATTATCGGTTGCGGCAATCTCAATCGCAGTGACGACGCAGTAGGCGTAATTATCGCCCAACGCTTACAAAAATATCTAGCTGAAAACCCTCACCCTCATGTGCGAGTATATGACTGTGGCACCGCAGGGATGGAAGTAATGTTTCAAGCTAGAGGTAGTAAACAATTAGTAATTATTGATGCAAGTTCAACTGGTTCTGAGCCAGGTGCTGTGTTTAAAGTTCCAGGAAAAGAACTGGAAGCAATGCCCGAACCTAGTTATAACTTGCACGATTTTCGTTGGGATAATGCTTTAGCCGCCGGACGGAAAATCTTTCAAAATGATTTTCCTGAAGATGTGACAGTTTATTTAATTGAGGCAGCAAATCTTGGTTTGGGACTAGAGTTAAGTCCTGTTGTCAAACATTCTGCTGATTTAGTTTTTGAAGAGGTAGCTGCACTTATCAGCCAGAATATTAACTAATCCAAAATCCAAAATCTAAAATCCAAAATCGAATCACGCCCAATCCCGATAAACAGAAAGTTCATCTACCCTCATTTCAAAAGGTACGCCTTGACTCTCTGGCGGACAAACACGGATTTTAGCACTACTAACAATTCCATGTAGCAATGTCCCCATTGGTACGATTTTTTGCAAAATACGCCAATTAGTGACTCGATCGGGACATTCAATAACCAATGTTAGAGCATTGGCATGAGTTGTGACATACCACCGACAATCAGACAGAAGATTTTGAATTGTGCGATCGCAAGCGTCATAAAAGTATCTGCTAATAGAATACTCTAGTTGTTGCCGCAGTATAATATCCGCAGATGTCGGTTGCATAGGATGCGAGTCATCACTATTAAAGTAATACATCTTTCTAGCCATATCTTTTTAGCTTCCTGCTTATATTCCAATCACCATTCCATAAAGTACATCTTCATTTGTTTCTAATAATTCTTGGGTTTCGTCATCATAATAAGCACCAATCCCACTACATTGAATACCCAAATAATTACTAGTTAAATAAAGTCTCTGTCCCAGAAAACCAGCTATTTGCATAGCAGTTTGATAATTTAAATAATCTGACACAAAAAATAAAGTTACAGCGCCATCTCTAGCAATAGCTTGATTAATACATAAGTAACCTGTCTTTTCACTAAAGTTACCCGCTTTAATCAAATACGTACCTTTATATAACCCAGGTGTCATTCTCTCTACTCGATGCACCACTGAGTAAATTTCTATCTCCTCATAGTTTTCTGTCGGTATTGACTGCTGAAGTTGTTGCACTACATATAAATAATCTTCTTGAGAAATAGCCTCTTTCCGGAAACGTCTAATAGAACGTCTATTCCAAACAGTTTGAGAAAATTTATCCTTATCAAAGTTAAATTGAGGATACTCTAATTTCTGCTGGCGACTCTTTTGTAGAGTAGTTGCTTGATAGGCATCTTCAATAAATTGATTAGGTTCAAAATAATCAGTACCAGAGACAAAAGGAACTTTCAGCCTTAAGCTTCTGATTTTCTTTTCTTGTACTTCTCCTGACACCGCACAAGCAGTGATAAACTCTTTATTCTCAAATCCTAAATCTGAATTGAGGGCAAGTTTATCAAAGTCAAAAACTAGTTGTATATCTCGGTTGTGGAGAAAAGCTGAAGCGGCAACTGCACCTAAATGGTGTCCGCTATCTAAGAAGCAATATCTTATGCTCCTGTTTTGATATTTCCAGCTAGACCTATAATAAACACAACTAATTAAAAAGATGAATCCGTTGATACATTTACCCGGTATAATATAATTTTCTAACCCATCATCAATTAATTCATAGATGAGAGTTAGACAATTATTCTCAACTTCTAGATGGTATATACCATTTACCATCCCCTCAATCCCGCGAACCTGTACGTAAACTTCTGTAGGATACAGAGCGCCTGCTGATGGATTCACTCGCAGTTTTAATGGGCCATTTTTATATACTTTTTCGGCGTTGCATAAATGCGGGATGAATCATGGAAACACGGGTATTTCTCTATAC
>NZ_JAVRCD010000052.1:0-59415 GCF_034530895.1 Nostoc sp. DedQUE08 | reverse complement strand
TAGAGAAATACCCGTGTTTCCATGATTCATCCCGCATTTATGCAACGCCGAATTACGAATTAGTAATTAGTCAAACATCTACTTCTGATAATAGAGCTTCCATCGCTTCCCAAGAAATTCCTTGTTGAATATAACGGGGTGCTTCAGGATTATAAGGACTGGCTACTCGGTCAATATTGAGGATGTTTGCCCCATCTGGTAGGACTGGTACATCTGCATCAAATGCTGTAGGGCGCATCAAAGAACTGGAAAAGCCTTTGAAAATAGCAATTGTATCTTGCTCATCGGCAATTTCCACCGTTACAATTAGGACTTCTTTGGTGCGTTTAGCAGTGTATTGTTCCAGTCGCTTACCAATGGAATTCATGTTTTTAAGAGTAGGTTAAGTGGCACAGCGATAGTTACTGTGGTGTGGCTGAACGTCCCTGCTTGCCCAGCTTAATCAAAACAAAATAGCTTAAATAAAGCACATAAATTACTAAACTAGTTATGCCAAGAAAACCTAAAAACTCAGCCTTGCTGTTAGCATGAAAATATTCTTTGAATAGTAACGGAGCCTCAAACCAGACACGACAATAGGGAGTCTTCAGCATATTGCCAGAAAAAGCACAACCCAAAAAAGGTATAAATGCTAATGCGCCCAAAAAGCAATAAACAGTTGTCGCCCAGCGCCAAGAAGTAAAAATCAATTTCAAAGAACCACTGGTTTGATACTCAATTTCATCGTTGATATCCACCCAGAACCACAGCGAAATCGGGATCAAAATCTGAGCTATTAACCCAGAGATAAAGCTAACTGGATACTGGGCAATCATTAAGTAAACCGTGATTGCCACTAAGCTTGATACTCGCCAGTATATAGCCAATAAGCGTTGTATGCCTTCTGCTTTTTGTACAAATGCCCAAATCAGCAGAATTAGCGGAATAATTACCAAGAATAATACTGCCAGTCGGTAATCAATCCAGACGAAAGGTCGAAACCAAATATCATAGTCCATATTTTTTCTCAAACAATAGATAAAAAGAAGTCAGGAGTATGAATAAATTAAGTGCGATTTTATACCACTACCTGAATGTAGACTGCTAAATAAGGCAGGGGTATTAAACCCTTTTATTCAGGAGTCAGTTGGACTCCAATTCATCCTGAATTCTTCTTGATAATAGTTTATTGAATCTCGTATGACTAGAAGTCACGAGTATTACAAAAAATTTATAGGGGCGTACATCTGTACGCCCCTAGTGCCAATTAATTGGTTGTTTAATTTATGAAAATCGCAACTTATCCCTTTGGAAGAAGCCTATTGATTCAAATAAGGAATTTATTTTTTGTTTCCACGACTAAAATCCGTAGCTCCAAATAAAACGCTTGCGAGTGGAGGACATTGGTGAGTTTCCACGTCCTCTACTCTGGGCGTCTTCTTTAGTCAATGCTGGTTGTTTGCTAACCAAGCAACATAAAATCCAGTTACCTCAATTTCTAGTCGTCGTAAACGCGGCATTCAATGGCATCTGGGTTGTCATCACAATACTGTTCTAGAGAATTTTTTGGCTTGCTTTGGCGCTTGTGGGAAGCTTCGGCTTGTAATTCTTCTACTGCATCCCAAGCAGCAGCACACTCTGGTGAGTTGCTACCGTTAATATCACAGACAGTACGCGCTTGTTCCACTTCTTGTTGGATTTGCTCTTGGATGTCGCTTTTTGCTGTTTCTTGGATGTTGGTCATTGCTTTAGTCTCGTTATGTGTTGTTAATACTAGTATAGAAAATGGCAGGTTTTCGCTTGATTAATAACCATTCTAACCATTTAGCCGATGGTAAGTTAGTTTTTTAGCCATTGATTTATAACCAATACAGCAAGCTACTCTATCTATAATGCATTTATCTTTATTTTTTAAGATTTTGTGGAATTAGTAGCATAGATAAATAATCATACAATATATTTAGATGCCTATATTAGGGAATGACAACTCTAGCTTCTTGGGATGGAGGAGACAAAGGGCTGGCATCAATTATTGTAAGATGCAATTCTTCCCAAAATAAAAAGTCAAAATCTACTAGCCTAAAATAGAGAAAGAAGCTCAAAATTCATGGCAGACCAAATGCAGTGGGCAAATGCCCTATCAACCCGTCATTCTCTGGAAGCCGCTGTTACAGATGTGGTGGAACGAGCTGTTTCATCGTTAACAGCACCTGCGGATTTAGGACTGGTATTCATTTCGTCTGCTTTTACGAGTGAGTATTCCCGACTGTTACCCTTGTTAGCTGAGAAACTTTCTGTGCCTGTGCTAATTGGCTGTAGTGGTGGTGGTGTAATTGGGACAACAGTTAACGGAGAAACCCAAGAATTAGAAGCTGAACCAGCTATTAGCTTGACTTTAGCACACCTTCCAGGGGTGAAGATTCAAGTTTTTCATGTTGTTGCTGAAGAATTACCTGATTTAGACAGTTCGCCAGATGCTTGGCTTGATTTGATCGGTGTACCACCATCACCGACACCGCAGTTCATCTTGTTGTCTAGTTCTTTCGCCTCTGGAATCAATGATTTGTTGCAGGGGCTGGATTTTGCTTATCCAGGATCGACGATCGTCGGGGGACAGGCTAGTGGTGGAGGTATGGGTGGTCGTGTTGCCCTTTTTTGTAACGATACTAACGGTGAGGAACAGCAAAACTTGTATCGTGAGGGCACTGTTGGTATAGCTTTGACTGGCAATATTGTTTTAGAAACGATTGTTGCCCAAGGATGCCGACCGATTGGTAAACCATTGCAAGTTACAAAAGCCGATCGCAATATCATTCTAGAGTTAGATGAGCAAGTGCCTCTAGTGGTGTTGCGAGATTTGATTGCTAGTCTCAGCGAACAAGAACGGATTTTAGCACAGCATTCTCTGTTTGTTGGTGTGGCAATGGATGAATTTAAGCTGGCTTTGCAGCAAGGAGACTTTTTAATACGTGGTATTCTTGGAGTCGATCCAAATGCAGGGGCGATCGCAATTGGCGATCGCGTTCGTCCTGGTCAAAGGCTGCAATTCCATCTACGCGATGCCCAAGCCTCTGCTGAAGACCTCGAATTACTCCTCCAAAGTTATCAACATCAACGAGAATCTGAACCCTCGGCTGTAGCTGCTTTGATGTTTTCTTGTCTGGGACGAGGTGAAGGACTCTATGGTAAACCTAACTTCGATTCTGAATTATTTCAGCGCTACCTTAACGATATTCCTATAGGTGGCTTTTTCTGTGGCGGTGAAATTGGCCCTGTTGGTGGCAGAACCTTTTTACACGCCTACACCTCAGCATTTGGAATTTGTCGCCAAAATCAGTAATGAGTTTGTCATTTGTCATTTGTCATTGGGCGTTGGTTATTAATTATTCCCTTCTGCCTTGCGTCAGCCCTAATAATTACGTGTTCAACCGGACTTGATATAACTCCTCACTCCTAATTCGGCAATTTGAGATTTTGGCCGCACCTTTGGTATGCTGACAGTGCAATGCCGGATTTTAGATTGCCTTTCTTTGTAAAAATCTAAAATCTAAAATCCAAAATTGAATGACTTCTAACTCTTATTCAGTACAAGTGTGCTGTTATTATCAATCATCGTCAAATTTTCAGCAGTGGCTATGCCTGGATGGGGTTGTAATGCACTATATGTTTGAATGTAGCGCCGCACTTCTGGGGGAAAATGAGGGTAATCTAACACCGCATCCCCATCGGCAATAGTTGCCCAGAAGTCGCGCAAACCAGGAGCTAATTCTTTTGCTTGTGATAATGGTAAGTTTAATGGAGAGTGAGTTAGTAGCTTAATTAGGAAAGGGAAAGAGCGATCGCCCATCCACTGCCTTGATAACTGTTGCAAGTTAGGGAACTCAGGCACTGACTCTACGCGATGGGATAAAATCTGCAACGATTCTTTACCTTGGTTATCCCGATGAAACTCTAACACTCGATAAGGGTGAGGATAGCTAACTAAAGAACCAGTGGTAATATCATATACCCCATCTGAGTAAGCAATGTCCTGAACGTGCAAATGCCCTGTAAATACTAACTTGACTCCGTAGCGCCTCAACAGCTGCAATAGTTCTGTTGAATTGGACAACATATAGCGATTTGCCAGTGGATGGTTCGATTGATTGGGCAGATGTTCCACTACATTATGATGCACCATCACCAAAACTAAGTCATCACCAGATGCCGCTAGCACCTCTTCTAACCACCGTAGCTGTTTGGCATCCAAACACCCCACTTGCTCTCCCCGGTCGTTAAAGGAGTTAGAATTTAGTCCAATCAGCTTAACTCCAGGCAATAACTGACGAATGTAGTAAATCTGCTGCGGATCTTCGTAGCCAAACTTTGTGTAGTAGTAGGGAAAATCTGCAAAAGCAATCGATTGCCGATCGGCCAACAGCACAGGAACGTCATGATTACCAGGAACAACATAAACGGGAAAAGGTAGCTGGGCTAAACATTGTTGTAACCAGGCGTGGTTTTCTGGTTCGCCGTGCTGGGTTAAATCTCCTGGCAACAACAAGAAATCTAAATCGAGTTGTGTTAAATGTTCTAGTACACTTTTAAATGCTGAGATACTTACTTCCACCAGATGAAATCGGCTGGGATGATCCCAGATTGTGTGAGGAAGTGCCAGGTGTAAGTCGCTGACTACCGCAAAGCGAAAATTGAGACTCATTGATTTATGAAAATGTTAAAAGCAGGGGTTAAAATAAGCCTTTTCCCAAAAGTATAACGCTTGCTTTGTTTCCCTGCGTAGAAGTGCGTATATTTAATATTTATATACATTAAATATTGATTACACACTATGGTGACGATTAACTTAAGGGCTAATGATAACCATTAATCTCCAAAAATTATCAGAAATTTGATTGCTCAAAATTATTAATTAACCCTCGAATAACTGGGTGATGATTTCTATCTGCACCTAAACAAACAATTAATGGGTAATAATTCAATAGTGTTAGCGGCACGAAATGCGATCGCATAGCTCATTGTAGACATCGCTTTGTTTTCTGCTACTCCCCTTTTCGATAAAATAACTGAGCAGATCGGTAAAGAACAGGTTCAGAATCATGGCTCAAGCTAGTATTGGGATTATAGGTGGTAGCGGTCTTTACAAAATGGATGCGCTCAAAGATATCGAAGAAGTGCGAGTCGAGACTCCTTTTGGTTCACCATCTGATGCTTTGATTCTAGGGACTTTGGATGGTACACGGGTAGCCTTTTTAGCGCGTCATGGCCGCAATCACACGCTTTTACCCTCTGAATTACCGTTTCGCGCTAATATCTATGCAATGAAGCAATTGGGTGTGAAATATTTAATTTCAGCTAGTGCTGTGGGTTCCTTGAAGTCAGAGGCGAAACCACTGGATATGGTGGTGCCAGATCAGTTTATCGACAGGACAAAAAATCGGATTTCAACGTTTTTTGGTGAGGGAATTGTAGCTCACATTGCCTTTGGCGATCCGATTTGTCAGAATTTGGCAACTGTGTTGGCAGATGCGATCGCATCTCTCAATTTACCAGAAGTTACTCTCCATCGCGGTGGCACTTATGTATGCATGGAAGGGCCAGCTTTTTCTACTAAGGCAGAATCGAATCTTTACCGCAGTTGGGGTGCAACAATCATTGGGATGACGAATTTACCAGAGGCGAAGTTGGCAAGGGAAGCGGAAATTGCTTATGCAACCTTAGCGCTGGTGACAGATTACGATTGTTGGCATCCAGACCATGACAATGTGACAGTGGAGATGGTGATTGGCAATTTGCTGCGGAATGCTGTGAATGCTCAAAAGGTGATTCAAGAAACTGTGCGGCGCTTGAGTGAAAATCCACCACCGAGTGAAGCGCATTCGGCGTTGCAATATGCAATTTTGACTCAATTGGATAAAGCACCACCAGCGACAAAGGAAAAGTTAGGGTTATTGTTGCAGAAGTATTTGTAGTATTGCTGATGAATGAGCGATGTTTATGACGGGCTACGCTTACGCAGTTTCTTAATACAGTTTTGCGTAAAAGCGTAGCGTTTTTAATGTAAGCCGACGCATTAACAATGCAAGCCGACGCATTAACAAGGCGGCCACCGCATTAACAATGCAAGCCAACGCATTAACAAGGCAGGGTATTGCCTTTCATTATATTCGCTAGGAATTAATGAAATGCTGTATTTAGATTAAAACAAGAGCGATCGCTACGAAGAGCTATTCGGTGAGGTAACATCATCATGAAATTATAGAGGCGATCGCTCATTACTAAAATCTAATTAAAAGACCTCTCCCTGGTTTTACTACGCAAAACCGTCCCTCTCCGACTCGGAGAGGGACAGACTTTAACTTTAGTTCAAGGCAGGGAGAGGTTCATCGAACTCACGCGATATTAAATCCTGCCCACATAAAACTAAAATAAAGCCTGCATATGCAGGCTTTATTTTAGTAACCCCAGACTTTAATCTGTGGGCGCTTTTATATTTTTACAAGAGATTCAATGACTAAGCTGTTACGCATTTAAGTTGTATATTAAAGGAGCGATCCTGGTCATTAGTTATTTGTTTTCAAATGACAGATGACCAATTGACTTAGGACAGTCTTAACGTCAAAATGTACAATTTAGAAGCGCATCAGCTTAATTTCAATCGACTGTGTTCTTAACTGCTTTGCCTGCATCTTCAGCTGTGCGCTTAACATTTTTACCAGCATCCTCAGCTCCACGCTGAACATTTGTCGTCACGTCTTCAGCAGCATTCTGGGTATTACCCTTGATATTTTCAATTCCTCGCTGAGTTCCCTTAACAAGACCTTTGCCAAGTTCTTCAGCTGAACCACCTATATCTTCACCCAGGTTCTTGACTCTTCCACCAAGAGATGTCCCTTGTTTGTAATTTTCGCCATATTGCTCTGGGCTGTCAATTCCCTTCCGATCGATATTCTTTTGAGCATTTTTTACTAGGGCCTTAGCTCTGTCATTAGCTGCCTTTTCATCTTGCGCTCTGGGATCTACATCACTAAAGTTATTTATTCCACCAGTAGGAGAATTCAGAGGATAATCTTTTGTGGCATCGTATCGTTCAATATTAGGTGCTTGAGCACCAGGTTGTGGTGGCTGTGTTGCTATTCCTGGAGCACCACAAGCCTGTGTCATAAATAGAAAGATTCCTGCTAAAAAAACAGTTGCAACTTTCAAGGGACGAATATTTTTCAGCCAATTCATTGCTTTTCTCATACTTCTAAGTCCTTGCATTTTTGTGACTAAGTTAAACTTCAACCAAGATGGCATTTGGAATTAATTTTACATCCAAAGCATTCAGAAAAAACAAGATTTTTATCTGTTTACTGCTGGATTGGGTTGTAATTCAGGTCTTGCTTTAGCTTCATCTGCCTTGTTATTCAAAAAGCCGGAAGCTTCTTCAACAGCTTCTTTTACAGTCTCAAGCCGATCTTTAACCCGCTCTCCTACATTTGATTCATTCTGAATCAAACCGCCGGGTTCAGGCTGGCGGAAGTCTTTATCTGTGATCAATGGCAGTTCTGCTTCTTTCTGGATTCGACCTGCTGGTGTCTCGCCACCAGGATAAAGGATCTCAGATTCTGTATTTGTAGCAATCAACAATTGCGAACTTGGTTGTAAGCTAGCTTGGTCACGTCCCTGATTGGCTTTTGGGTTTGCTATTTTCGGATCGGTAGACATTCTATAGTTGCTATACTTGTCTCCACCATTCTTATAAGGGTTGTTTGCTCCACCGGCTTGTACAGCAGGATTTTGTGGATTTGCACCTTGAGCATTTGCCCCACTACAAGCAGTGCTAACTATCAACAATAGTCCAGCTAAAAAGATAGTTAATATCTGGCGCAATCTTATTTGTTTCAAGAATACTCTCACTGCGTTCACTTAGTCCTCCTTACCAAAATATTAATAAACTAAGAATTTGCTGAATCATTGGATTGGTCAGCAAGTTATTGTGCTTGTTTTGGTTCAGCTCACTTTTGATAACCTGTATTCAGCATATGAATAATAAAATGCTCTTTACCTCTAGCGCAGGCTACATTTTAAGGAGTACAAAAATAATATTTTTATCTAACTCTAGAGAGATATAAAATAAAGTAATATACTTTTCGTAAAAAGAACTACCTCAAGCTGTTTGATACTTCAAAATATTTGGATATATAGCTGATACACCATAAAACTTAAGGTATTCAGCCCTTGTTGCTCTCAACGTTAAATGACTAAATTCATGAAGCAATTTTTACGCTGGATAATTTTGGGAGGAACGCTGTTTTTTTTAGGGAAAGCTCTGAAGGACAATTGGATTGAGGTAACTGCTATCCGCATTGATGATGTAGGATGGGCAATTATGGCGATCGCAACAGGGGTAACTTTACTAGCTCATACTTGGGCAGGCTGGATCTGGACTTGGATTCTGCAAGAGTTAAATCAACCTGTATCATCTCCCCAATTCATCCAAGTTTACCTAAAAACGAACATAGCTAAGTATTTACCAGGTAATATCTGGCATCACTACGGGCGAATTGTCGCCGCCAAAAATGCCAATATTCCTACAGGTGCAGCCACCTTAAGCGTTTTGCTAGAACCGCTACTCATGCTAGCGGCTGCTTTAATCATCATTGTCTTATGTAGTAGCCAATTTGCAGCAGCTAATACTACCCTTGTTATCCAAATACTACAATTTCTGAGTTTAGCTGTAGTCCTTAGTGCGATTCATCCGTGGTTTTTGAACCCCGTTATTCGTTTTTTGTATAAATTAAAAGCAAAAAAGTCTGCTGCTACAACTCAACCAACTGTTCCCTTCAGTCTTAAAAGCTACCCTTTGCGCCCTTTGTTAGGAGAAGTGGGCTTTATGGGACTACGCGCCACTGGGTTTATACTAACTATGTTCGCCTTGGGTTCGTTGAATGCGAATCAAATTCCTTTGTTATTCGGGGCTTTTAGTTGCGCTTGGTTGTTGGGGTTTGTTATACCTGGTGCGCCTGGTGGGTTAGGTGTGTTTGAAGCGACTGCGTATGAACTTTTACGACACCACTTTCCATCTGCTTTAGTATTTAGTGCGATCGCTCTATATCGCCTCATCAGTATTTTAGCTGAAACTGCGGGTGCTGCCTTAGCTTGGTTAGATGAACGCCTTGCGAAATCCTGAATCAGGCAAAACTCATTTTTATCTATCTACTTTCATCTGTGAAAACACACGATAACTATCCAGATTTAATTGCTGATTACTGCTTTGTTCTTCTTTCATCTTAATCAAGTTATATTCTACATTTTCTGCATAAATTGCGAAAGTGATATTAAAAATCTCGATAAAATTTATTACCCCTTTGCATTCCTCTTCGGAATAGTTTTCGTAAAAACGAATCAAATGAGCAATCCGGGTTTCTAAATGTCTCCGAGAATTTCTACAAATCAAAATAATCTTTAATAATATAATTACTAGGGTGAGAGCATGACCTTGACCAATTAATAAAATAAATAATTGCGAAGGTTCTTTAGAATTTTCTGTTGTAAAGTAATCAATCACTCGATTACAGGTTCTCAAGAACAATTCTTTAGTGATAATTTCTTGATTATAATTTGTCTTCCATAACGATAAATTATGTGCAAACTGCCGCCGCCAAGTTTCGACTGATTCTTGATTTTCTACAGGAAAAAATAGGTATTTTTCTAGGCTTGTTTTAAATTCTTTCAGAGTTTGATTTTCCGTTTGCTTGATAAATATATGGGCAATATTATCATGGCTAAATACGCCTTTTTTTAAGACAATTGCTTTTATTAAGCGCAGAGCTTGATCTCCCAAAATACTGGGATTTTTATAGCGTGTTGTGCTTGAGACAGCAGATTGAGAACGAGCAATATACATTGCTAGTTCAAACTTAAATTTGTCTTTAATCTGTTTAGAAAGCCTTCTAGCAGCTTCTTGTTGCTCTTTAGGGTTCTTATTATTAACAGATTGATCGATCAATAAATAGGAAGTGTAGCGATTAGCCCAATGACCTTTAGATGATTCTTCATATTTAGTAGCAAATAATTTCAGATCCTTGTAATCTTTGCTGTTAGCAAACTTCTCTAACCAGATTTTACAAGTTTTTACTACTGGAGGATTATTGTCTTGGATTTTCAGATTTTCATGAACAAATAAATTAACTAAGTCTTGGATATATTTGTCTTTTCGGTTAGTTTTCCAATTATTAACTATGATGTAGCAACACCGCTTAAGTGTATTGTATAATTCTTCCTCGTTATCATCTAAAAAAACACTATATATTCCAGGTATATAATCGGAATCTTCGCAATCAAGACCGTCTATAAATAAATTTTTGAATTCTCGTAAAACATCTTCTGGTGGCAATTTATTGACAATTCCCATAAAGAAGCTATAAACCTCTTCTTGGGCAGTTTGCACATCTAATTGTCTAGAGTTAGACGTAACACAATGGGAATTTTCCTGACTAATTGATAAACGATTAGCGGTCATTTCAGTTATCAGGACAAAAAGACTTCCTGTTCATATTATTACCAGCTTAACCTTGGCGAACAGGAGCATCAATCTATTCTTCAGAAATTCAGTCATCTTTTTACATAAATTTGATTAACTAGGGCTATAAATAAAGTATTAAAGATAAATTGTTTAATTCTTCATCAAATGGTTCAGTAAAATTACCTGTTTATCCATAGAAAAAACCACACATAAATATATGTATATGGGCGAGTTTATCTATAAATTTAGATATAACCCGCCCATACTGTACAGTGACTAATTATTTGTCGCCGTGACAAATTAATGTCATCCATTAAATCCTTACTCAGTAAAGGTTATAGCGGTTTAGAAGAATATGGGTTGTAAACAATGACAGAAGCTCAAGCGATCGCATTTTGATGGATTTTGAAGATGCTGTGACTTTACCCATAACTTTGCCGCGCCTGGAAGCATAACTTTGCCGCCAACAACAGTATAAACCTCATTCTTGCGTCAGCTAATTTTGGATGAAATTGACAGTTTGGAACCATAACTTTGCCGCTAGTCCAAATTGGAAGGATAAGCTTGCCGTGAGTCCAATCAAGCATAGAAAGCAGAAAAGCACCGAATTTTTTTATAATTAGGACTTACGCATCGTACATAAGTACTAAACACAATTTGGGTATTTTAGCCATGTTTTGCATCCAGCGATCGCAAATGTCGGAATAAATCAGGGTTATCTGAAGCCTCTGAAAAGACTAAATACCGTAGTACACGTTTTGGTTGATTTGTATAGTGCGTAAGTCCTAAATACTACATAATGTTTGTACCGAATGAAGATGCACTAATTATAATTACTCAAGTGGAATTTAAGGAATTACATGCAATCCATTGGGGAATTGAATGTTACCACAGAGCTATTAAACAGGTATGTGGTATTGAACGTTTTATGGTGAGAACAACTGAGGCTATTAATACTCACTTTTTTAGTGCCATTCGTGCATTTATCCACTTAGAGTTAATGCGAGCAGAAGAGTTAATTGAAAACTGGTACCAAATCCAGAGAAACTTGTCTCTTCAAGTCGCTCGTGATTTTATCTTAGAACACTTAAAACAGAAGTTGGACTTTAATACACATAATCATGATTCTGTCAATGCGTAAGTCCTATTCTCTACAATGCGTTTTTGTTCAGCAAGCAGTGGAATAAAAATCAATGTCAAATCAGCTACCAAAACCTTCAGCATTTGCCTTCAATTGTTAATGAATGCGTTAGCGTAACGCGCCGTAGACATCGCACCAGAAAGGAATCACTGTTTGTCCTTGACACAAAGCGATTGAATGGCAATATAAATCTGTATGGAAGTGGGATTGCCATCAACTCAAAATTTTAGCGAAGTGTCCCAATTGTCAAGCACCTTTGAAAATGCCTGCATTGTGGGAGGATGGATGTTGCGATCGCTGTCGGTTGCTGTTTGGGGAGATGGGGGAGTATCAGAAAGCTATTTGAGTGAAGTATTTTTCTTGATTAACGGTTGGGTTGCTGAAGGATGGCGATGTCACCTCTGAGAATTTCACTGCACATCCTCACAGCCAAGCCCATTCAAGATTTCTCTGAAGCTGTTTAAGCCTGCTTCCAGATTTTCGATGATTTCTGCCGCTAGCACATCAGGTTCTGGTGGATTATCCAGATCGTATAGACTTTCATCTCTTAACCAAAAAATATCTAAGCTTGTTTTGTCTCTGGCAACCAATTCATCGTAGGTAAACTTACGCCAACGTCCATCTGGTTTTTTAGATGACCAAACTGACGGATGCTTAGAACGGTATTTGGAGTTGTAGCAATTGACAAAATCCTGTAGATTCCCGTATTTTAAGGGATTTTTTCGTAAGGTAAAGTGAACATTGGTACGGAAATCGTAGTACCAAATTTCTTGGGTTTGGGGAGCTTCAGATTCAGGTTTGTTATCAAAAAAGATAACGTTTGCCTTTAGCCCTGACTTGTAAAAGATACCAGTAGGTAGACGTAGGATAGTGTGAAGGTTAGTTTTTTGAAGTAGAGACTTACGAACTGTTTCTCCTGCTCCCCCCTCAAAAAGTACATTATCAGGTACAATGATCGCTGCTTTTCCACTGGGCTTCAACATTGTCCTGATATGCTGGACGAAATTAAGCTGCTTGTTTGAGGTCGTTGCGTCAAAATCTGGGCGATTGTAAACCAGATCCTCTCCTTGCTCTTTGTCCTCTTTGGAGAAGGTCATACTGCTTTTCTTACCAAAGGGAGGATTAGCCAGCACATAGTCAAAGTGTTGGATCGGCGGCTTTACTAGGGCATCGCTAAGAGAGATAGTTGGTTCTTTGTCGATCTCGCCAATCTCATGCAGGAAAAGATTCATCAAGCATAGGCGATAGGTGCTGGGAACAATTTCATTGCCATAAAAGGTTTCATGCTTGAGGAATTGTGCTTGAGACTCGTTCAGTTCGTAGTTCTCATGAATGAAGTTATGAGCAGCTAGAAAGAAGCCACCTGTACCACAAGCAGGATCAGCAATCGTTTTGCTTAGTTCAGGACGTAGGCACTCGACTATTGCTTTGGTCAATGCGCGAGGAGTGAAGTATTGCCCTGCTCCAGACTTGGTATCATCGGCATTTTTTTCCAGCAAGCCTTCATAAATGTCGCCTTTAACATCGGCACTCATAGATACCCAGTCTTCGTTGTCGATCATCTCAATGACGCGAGACAACATCGCTGGATCTTGAATTTTGTTTTGGGCTTTGATGAAGATTTTGCCCAACATTCCCTTCTTTTTGCCTAGTTCACGGAGCAACTTGGTGTAGTGAACCTCAAGCTGATCGCCACGTTTAGCTTTTAGGCTTTGCCAGGTGTATTCAGCAGGAATTCCTAGATCACGATTATGAGGTGGTTTGGCGTATTCATCCGCCATTTTCAGGAAAATCAGGAAGGTGAGTTGTTCCAGATAGTCTCCATAGCTGACTCCTGCATCACGCAAGATGTTACAGAAATTCCAAACTTTGGCAACGATTGATTGAGAGGTGGACATAATTTATTGCCTCAAGCTGCTGTCAGCGCTAACTTTTGAACCCATTCAATATCTGAAGACAATAAGCATTTAATTGCAACCGCAGAGAATTCTGATTTTGGCTTTGTCAGCGTTCTTAATTCTTCTAGCTTGGATTGAATCTGCCCCTTTTTTGATGCAGATGGATTTTTGTTATATTCCTTCATTAAATGCTGAAGTTCATTAAGCTTGGATTCACATGTATCCCATAAATCCTTTCTTGCTTCCTTCAAAGGCTCATAATTCAAGTCTAAATTCTCAATTGTATACTTGGCTCTTTCGTAATCCCAGTCACTTTCGTCCACTGATGAGGGCTTGATAGTTCCAGTTTTATCAAAAGTAAGTTTGAGTGTGTCGTCTTCATCTGTTGGATCAAGAAAGCAAACTATTTCATCTTCACATAAATCCGTATGGCAGCTTGCTTTATTTCTCTTGACATGAAATTTTGCTCCTTTTTTCGTATTGCCAACACTTCCACAGATTCGATAATTTGTCCAATCAAATGCAAGCCACCAATAACCGCCTTGGTCTTTTCCATTTAAATCTAAAGCTTCACTCTTTGGTCTGAAATGGTCAACGTGGTAATGAGAATAAACCTCTCTAGCTTCTGAATACCAACATTTACCATCAGATAATTGCATCAAATATTTTTTAAGAGCTTTATTTCTCCAAACCTCACTATTGCTCTCAATAATTTCCCTGCGCTTTGCAGAATCGGTTTCAGAGATGAGAGCTTGGGTTAAGTTTTCAGCTTTAGTTAGCCATTTTCTTAATCTACTAGGAGGAGGATTTTCTTTTAGAGGGATATGCCTCACTGTTCTGCCTCCATAATTTCGTTAAGGAGAGATAGTGCAAGCTCATTCTGTTCTTTCAAATCTTCTAGTGTGAGAGTAGGTTTCTGAAATCTTTCTTGTCGATGCCAAGCAGTTACAAACTTTTGGTAAAGAGGATCTCTAAATGTTCTTGTAAACCCTAATCCCTCTAATTTCTGGAGAGCCTCATCTAATTCTTTCCTCTCTTCACTGCTTAATCCTCCTTGCTGTTCCTTAGCAGTTAATCTATGCTTATGATCCAAGGCTCTTTGTGTTTCTTCATCTAAAGTTGTAGGGAGACCAAACAACTCACTAGTTAAAATGCCAGCTACACCTAAACCCTTTGGATCGGTTTCAGGTTCAAATACGATTGTTCGTCCAGTGTCCTCATCTTTTCTGAAAATCCTTACTTGTTCTTTGGTCATACTTCCAATGACTAAAGGATCATGAGTATTCAGAATTATTTGTGTTGTTTCATGCTTTTGAACGACCTCCTGTAATAACTTTAAGTATTGCCATTTCCATAAAGGATTAAGATGAGTATCTGGTTCATCTAGCAAAATTAGTGACTCTTGATCCTTAGTGAATTTCAACAAGCCTAAAACTGTAAGTAATTGCTGTTCCCCTTCACTCAAGTCTCTAAAAGTCAATTCACCTCGGATATTTCGCTTTTTGACTTTTACCTTAATTTCCTGAATCAAATTTGAAATATAGGTGCTTTCTAGTGCTTTAAAGAATTCAGTATTACTTGTATAGAACTTAGCAATTTCTTTAAGCTTGTTTTTATCACTAACATAAAGATAGAGTCTTGGTTGATCTATTTGTTTTCTAAAGTCCAGAGAATATTTGTCAATATAATAAATAGGTGCTGTTGAATAATTCCAAACCTTATCTAAAAAATCTTTAACCAAACCAGTTGCGCCCCAAAATCTTGGGTCATCATTACCTTTCCATTCAGGGTCTTTTAAAACAAATAGAATACTTTCTAAATCGTCAATATCAAGATACTTCCTTAAAAACTGGCTTGATTCGTCATCCTCGAAAGAGAAAAAAGCTAAAAGGACAAAGTAGCTATGAATCAGACGAACGTAAAAGAGTTTACGCAGATCTTCAATTTCTGCGGCATCAACACTAGGCTTGATAATTTTGTCATAGAATTTCTTCTGATGATCATTAAAATGTTCTTCCAATCTGTTGCTGACACCAGAATAATAGGTGAATACATATTTGGGCAAATACTCATTCTTTCTGGCATAGAAATCTTTTATCGTAATTTTATTGTCATCTATGTAGAAACTACGTTTAGTATCGAACTCTATTTTTACTTTGTGACTCCGACAAACATATTCAATTTTGTATGAAAAGCTTGGCATTCCCTCAAGATCTAGATATTTAAATATTAAAACCAACGCTTCAATTAGGTTTGATTTGCCTGTAGCGTTCTGACCAAGAAGCACAGTTTCCATAAAACCTTCTGCCAGATCGATCTCAAACTCGATCAGATTCTTGAAATTTTCTATATAAACTTTATCAATTCGCATTTCTTAGTCTTAAATAGGATTTTTTTTCTTCTCTCAATTCTTCTACTTCTTCAATAACCCCATTGTTTATCTGCTTTTTAAGTTCCGCATAAAAGCCCTCTATATCTTCTTGGTGTTTAGAGCGTCGCCACACATCCTGTGCTGTTGCCAAACCATTCAGCTCTTGTAATACTTCAATAATTGACAAATTTTTCTTCATAGCAACTTGTTTTCTTGGTTTAGGTACAGGAACTTGATGTTCTTGTTGATGCCTTCTAGCCTCTCTGATTCTTTCAAGTAACACTGCTGCATTTTCATCTCCTGAACCTTGTGGTACTAGTTGCCCAGAAAAAGCCTTTTTGAGTATACTTTGCTTCAAAATTTCAGATGATAGAAGATTCTTTTCTATAAGATTCTCTACCTCAGTTATTAAGGCCGTCCTTCTGTCAACTTCTTCAATAATTTTTTGGATTTCGATAGGGCTACATAGAGGAACAGGAAGATTATGAATAATTTCTTGGTTAAGGTTCTGCATCGTAGTTCCAACACTTTGGTCTGACAAATAATTCTTTAACCTTTGCGAACCTAATAAATAGCAGTAGAAAATTGGATTGATGCCGGGTAATAGTCTGATAAAAAGACTTCCTGAACCACACAAGAAACCTCTTTCTTCGTCGGTTATAACTGCACATCGACCCATTTCGCCTCTTCGTCCCATGACAATGTCTCCAGGATACATAATGTAATTGGAGAGTTCATTTACCTTTTTTTCGGTAACTGTCAAACTCCAATCTGGCTCAATTTTCTGATTTCTAATATGAACTGGATTTACGATTGGTACTTGGTTACTAACATAGTCCGATCTATGTAATAAAGAACCGAATGGTCCAATTTGAATCCTTTCAGATAAGACGGAGAATTTAATCCAACACCATGTCTCTGGTAAATCCGGTAAATTCACTAATTCTTCTTCAGTTAAGGAAGAAATATTCAAGGGCGTTTGAGGCTTACCAGGCTTTTTACCCTCCTTGCCATTTTCTTCCCAAATTTTAGTCGATTCTTCCCACTCATTTAGCTGCTGTTGATAGAGGCTTTCACGCTCCTGTTGGATACGCTCTAGCAGTTGATTAGCCGTTTCTAATTGGTCAGAATAAGTTTCGCGCCACTGCTTAGTAAGTTTGCCTTCAAAAGCATATTTCAACACCGACTGACGATATACCTTGAGTTGCTCCTGAGCAGTTTTTAGGTATTCAACACCTTTATCAAGCTCAGAAAAAAGTTCCTCAATTTTTGCAACAATACGGTTTTGTTCATCAAGTGGAGCAATTGGTATAGATTGGTTTCTAATATCGCTATCCCTCACAGCAGGATAGCTTACACCTCGTTGAAAAGCCTCTAATCCTTGCAAAAAGGTACTGCTTAACGTATAAAAGAACAAATAAACATTGTTTATAAACCTTGATGCCCTTAAAACTGAGAAACCTGTTGATGCAACTTGGTTATCAAATTTTTTTGGGACTAGTGCAATGTTCTTTAAGTATGTTCTGACAGTTGAAAAAAGAGTATCTCCATATTTAACAAGTTGTCTTGCCCTTGATGGAGCATCAGAGCCTTGATAAGTTTTAACCTGATCAATTCGGTTAGTTTGATTATCTATGCCTGATATATCTATATAAATAAAGGGTTTGTCTGGCTCACTCTCAGGATTAATCTTCTCTACTGGTATTGTCACATCAGCTATTCGTGCAATAGCCCAAGATGCTGGGAGTTCGTTCTCTTCTGAGCTACTCATCATTAGAAAATCTGTTTTACCTTTGTTTGAGTCCCATCACCTCATCTAGATCTCTTGAAGTTAAAAGTAGCTTAACTGCTCAAATCTTTTAAAACTCCAGAGATCATTGTTTTCAATTGAGGAACATCCTTCTGAACCGCTTTCCAGATAACTTCTACATCTGTATTGAAATAATCATGAATCAGTTTATCTCACATTCCGGCAATATCTCGTCAGGGAATATCAGGATATTGGCTTCTCACTGAATCCGGTGGCCGCTCCTCTACCGCTCAAAGCTTCTGAGATTCTCTCGCAAGCGTTGATGAATGCGATCGCACCAAAAAGGAATCACAGTCTGCCCCTGACAAAGTGCTTCTAGCGCTACTTGCTTGTCAAACTCTGCCAATTGTAAAGGTTGTTCAGGCGATCGCGTGGTTAATAACATTAGCCGCTTCATCTTTTCTTCGGGGACAGACTCATTAAATAACCAAGGTTCCTGTTCGCGCAGTGTTTCCAAAGCTGCATGGCAAACCTCAAAGTTTAACCCAATTGACAGCAACTGCTCCATTACTGTTAACACCAACAGGTCAGCTTTGGAATAGTAAACATTACGACCTTTGCCAGTACTGTTAACCGTAGGTACTATAACTCCCTTCTCCCGCCAATACTGCAACTGGCGGCGAGAGCAATGAGTAATTTCTGCTGCTTCTGTGCTTGTGTAGAACTTTCCTTCCATAAGAATCATCCTATAGAAGCATTTCTTAAAACACACTGGTTTTTTGTATAACATAATGTGTTTTTATGATATTTTATTTTTATGAGCCAAATTACTATTCAATGTCGCCTAATTGCCAGTGAATCTACCCGCCAAAAACTCTGGAAGTTAATGGCAGAATTAAACACACCCCTGATTAACGAACTACTTCAACAGCTTAGTAAACACCAAGATTTTGAGAAATGGCGAAAAAATGGCAAACTGCCGTCAACTGTTGTTAGTCAGCTTTGCCAACCCCTGAAAACTGACCCTAGCTTTACAGGTCAGCCCAGCCGCTTCTATCTATCAGCAATTCATGTTGTAGATTACATATACAAATCTTGGTTAGCGATTCAGAAACGTCTACAGCAACAGCTAGATGGCAAGATACGCTGGCTAGAAATGCTCAATAGCGATACTGAATTAGTAGAAATGAGCGATTGTAGCTTAGAGGTAATTCGTACCAAAGCTGCTGAAATTTTGGCAATGGTTACGCCAGAATCTGAATCTAATGCTCCTTTAACTAAAAGAAGAAAGACTAAAAAATCCAAAAAATTATCGGCTTCCAATCCCGATCGAAGCTTATCTCATAAATTATTTGAGACTTACCAAGAAACCGACGATATACTCAGTCGTAGCGCCATCAGCTATTTGCTCAAAAATGGCTGCAAACTCAATGAAGAAAAAGAAGAAGATCCAGAAAAATTTGATAAACGCCGTCGTAAGCTAGAAATCCAAATTCAAAGGCTAACTGAAAAGCTAACAAGTCGAATTCCCAAAGGTCGAGATTTAACTAATGGTAGATGGTTGGAGACACTGCTCACTGCTACAACCACTGTTCCAGAAGACAATACTGAAGCTAAACGCCAACAGGATATTCTCTTAAGCCGATCTAGTTCTGTCCCTTTTCCTCTGGTTTATGAAACGAACGAAGACCTAGTTTGGTCAACAAACGAAAAAGGTAGGTTATGTGTTCACTTCAATGGCTTAAGCGATTTAACTTTTGAGGTGTACTGCGATCGCCGTCAACTGCACTGGTTTAAACGCTTCTTAGAAGACCAACAAACTAAACGCCAAAGCAAAAATCAGCATTCAAGTGGTTTGTTCACACTCAGAAATGGTCGTCTAGCTTGGCAAGAAGGTGAAGGTAAAGGCGAACCTTGGAATCTTAATCACTTGACTCTCTATTGCTGTGTTGACAATCGCCTCTGGACTGCTGAAGGAACAGAACAGGTTCGCCAGGAAAAAACTGATGAAATTACCAAATTCATCACCAACATGAAGGCTAAAAGTGGACTCAGGGAAACACAGCAAGCTTTTATTAAACGTAAAGAATCAACTTTAAGTCGAATTAATAATTCCTTTGAGCGCCCTAGTAAACTCCTTTACCAAGGTCAATCACACATTTTGGTCGGAGTCAGCCTGGGACTAGAAAAACCTGCAACGATCGCCGTAGTAAATGCGATCGCAAATAAAGTCTTGGCTTACCGCAGCATCAGGCAATTACTAGGTGAAAATTACGAACTCCTAAATCGCCAGAGACGACAACAGCGATCGTTATCCCACGCTCGCCACAAAGCACAAAAAAGTTTCTCGTCCCAATCAATTTGGGGCATCTGAGTTAGGGCAGTATGTAGACAGATTATTAGCTAAAGAAATTATTGCGATCGCTCAAACTTACAAAGCTGGCAGCATCGTTTTGCCTAAGCTAGGGGATATGCGGGAGATTGTCCAAAGTGAAATTCAAGCCATAGCCGAAGCAAAATGTCCAGGCTCTGTAGAAGTTCAGCAAAAATACGCCAAACAGTATCGAGTTAACGTCCACTCCTGGAGCTACGGCAGATTAATTCAAAGCATTCAAAGCTCTGGTCTTAAAACCCTTCTATACAAGGGTTAAAGATGGCAGCAGTTGCAACCGTCCTCTCAGCAATGGGAGGGTTGAAAGTGGCGACGATTCATGTTCAGCAACGGTGACACGTTGCAACCGTCCTCTCAGCAATGGGAGGGTTGAAAGGCATTGTCCGTGGGTGGAAATAATGCGGTAGGTCGCGTTGCAACCATCCTCTCAGCAATGGGAGGATTTAAAAATCTTTCAAACAGGATTAGTGTTAGGTTTCAGTAATTATTATTAAACTTAGGGGCGAGTTGAAAGCAAGTCCCTTCACCCCCTCGTTTTAGTTGCTTTGTATAATAATTACAAAGTGTATTATTAGCGACATGAATTTTTCACCGCTAAACTAGCGACATCTAATTTGTCACGATGACAGATAATCTGACTCAACGACATTAATCTGTCACTGACGACAAATAATTAGTCACTGTACAGGTAAAGTCACAATTGAAGCCTTTAGGTATTTTAAATTTTTAGTGGGGGTGGAGGGACTTGAACCCACACGACCTTTTACGGTCAACGGATTTTCATTCTCCCGCAGTTTTCACTGCACCTGATGACAGTAGCCTGCTCAGATTTTGAGAATTGGACTCTCCCTTTACCCTCGACTTAACGTTAGGGTAGCTCCCGTCGGGTCTCTGCACCTTCCGAACAGTTCATGAGTTAGGAGTTAGCAGTTATGAGTTTAAATTTACTCACCACTTGACACGGGCTAAACGCCTCGCTACCCCTAACATGACTCAGGACTTTTTTCGGCTTGGCTCAGGATTGCCATGTCTGTCACCAGATTTAGGTTTCCCTGAGTTTGAGAGCTTCCACTTGAAGGATTTCTCTTTCAAGGCTCAATTATTTAAGTCCGTAGCGTCTACCATTCCGCCACACCCCCAAAGGTGTTTGGCAACTAGTGTAACTAGTTATTTTTTAGAGGTAGCAAATACCTCCTTATCTATTCCACCATCAATTGTGTCTTTTGTCCAACTAGATTGAAAATATTTTTTCCAGATTGGGCGATCGCTTCAGAGAGTTGAAAGTCTTCTTAGTTTTCTCGTAATCATCTGGATGAGTTTTCGATTTTGTCTGACTAGAGCATTTTTTGTTAGTGGATTCACATAATAGCATGATATTAGCTTTTGTCATGAAATCCGTTGAATCGTCCTCAGTAAAAGTACTCCAGCCCGCCAAAGCTGCGCTTTCGCCTCTTCGTTAGCGGTTTCGAGGAATTCTGGCGCAGTTATTTTGAAAGCATTATGACTATACTTCTCTGAGTCTGTCTCTTCAGCCTATGATGGAAAACAGATGCTTAAGACTTGAAAGTTATGATTGTCGCCCTGCTATATCTGATTTTGGCTGGAGCTTACCTTCTGGTAATCCCCATTGCTGTTTTGCTGTACCTGAAGCAGCGTTGGTATGTAGCTAGCTCTATTGAGCGTGTCTTTATGTACTTTTTGGTGTTTTTCTTCTTTCCGGGTCTGTTGGTTCTATCGCCGTTTGCAAATTTTCGACCCCAACGGCGACAAGTTCAAGTTTAACGAGATTGGTAGGTCATAACTCTCATGCGACGGATTGACGCGATTGGAATTGGCTTGGGTGTTTTTATTGCCGGCGGTTTGGCATACTTAGGATTGCAGCTAGTCGGTTTGGATAATCAAAAAGCTGGTATATGGAGCCAAGTCTTGCTAGTCAGTGCCTTAGTTGGCTGGTTAGCCACCTATTTTTTCCGTGCGGTGGGACAAAAAATGACCTACCACCAACAGCGGGAACAGTATGAGCAAGACTTTCTGCAAAAGCGGCTAGACGAGCTTACTCCCGAAGAACTAGCACGAATTCAAGCCGAAATAGAACAAGAAGAGCAATCTCAGGTGTAAAGTTATCATTGGTCAGTTGTTATTTGTCCTTTGTCATTAGTCATTTGTCCTTTACTAATGACCAATGACCAATGACCAATGACCAATGACCACTGACCACTGACTATTGATACTTGACTAAATGACTGCGATTTCTGATTGCTTTAAAACTCTTGGGCACAATCGTGAGTGCGCTCTGATTCCGTTTATCACTGCTGGCGATCCAGATTTAGAAACAACAGCAAAAGCCTTGCAGGTTTTAGATCGTAGTGGAGCCGACATTATAGAAGTGGGTATACCCTACTCCGATCCTCTGGCTGATGGGCCAGTCATTCAAGCTGCTGCTACCCGTGCTTTGCAAAGGGGTACGAAGTTAGAGCAGGTGCTAGAAATGCTGCAAGGGATTACTCCCAAATTGCGATCGCCGATTATTCTGTTAATCTATTACAACTCAATTTTGCACCGGGGAATTGAAAAATTTCTTGGGCAAATTGCTGCTGCTGGAGTCGCAGGATTGGTAATACCTGACTTGCCTTTAGAAGAAGCAGCAGGATTGCTCCAAGCAGCTAGTGAGATGGGAATTGACGTAATCTTGTTGGTAGCTCCCACTAGTTCTGCCCAACGGATCGAAGCGATCGCTCGTTCTTCTCAAGGATTTATTTATTTAGTCAGTGTGACTGGGGTTACAGGGGTGCGATCGCAACTGGAAAACCGCGTGTCCGATTTACTCAAACAAATTCGTAGTGTTACTGATAAACCGATCGCAGTCGGCTTTGGCATATCTGAAGCCGAACAAGCCCGACAGGTAAGGGAATGGGGCGCAGATGGCGCGATCGTGGGTAGCGCTGTTGTTAAACGGTTAGCCCAAGGCACACCAGAGCAAGGACTTTCGGCGATCGCCCAATTTTGCCAAAGTCTCAAGGCAGCCATCCAGACCACCAGCACCAGCACAAATACTTCTCTTGATTAGACGGAGAAAGTAGATTAAAAAAGTATAACAGTGCAGTTTTTGTATGCTTGTTTGGTAGACAATTTGACCGTTATGGTCTTGAATATTAACATCAGATATCATGATGTAAAAAAACTAGCCGATCCGGTCGCTTATAGTTTGAGTATTATGTGAAATTAAGTAGGCATAATTTATGAGTGTGAGAGTGAGTCAGTCACAAATAGTTATAATTAGGTCGCAATTGAGGAGCAAAGGCGATGAGTGAGAGTATGGCGTTTATCGGTGGGGTTGCTGTAGCTGGGCTGGCGGCTCTGGTATTGCTCAAAGGAACAAATACCCCTCTACAGCCTAACTTTGCTGTTGCTCCGCAAATGCCAGGGACTGTAGTAGCGCCGGGAATGCAGCCACAAATGTATCCTTATGGGCCTTATGGGCAACCAATGTATCCCGGTCAAGTTCAGCCACCGACTACTCCCAATACTGACCAGCGTCTGGAGATGGAGAAACTGAACACGCAGATGCAGTTGGAGCGTTTAAAAAACGACAATGAACAGCTGAAGGTGCAAAATCAACAACTCCAAGGTCAAGTTCAAAATTTCAATACTCAGCAGCAGTGGCAACAAGCCCAGCAGTATAACCAACAAAAAGTAACAGCATTCCAGCCTCAAAGTTCTTGGTGGTCTTCACCTGTGCTTTGGGCTGTGGGAGGTGCAACTCTAACTATTGGTGGTGGTGTTGTCGTCGCTGGTGTATTGGCTTTGTTCTCGCCACGGCAGCGTCCAGCCCGTACTGTACAAGTGATTCACCCTTACCCAGGAAATACACCGCCCTTGGTTCCAGTCCGTCGTGCTGAGTTTCTGCCTGCTTCGCGGATGGAAGCAAGACGAGTTGAAGCCCAAGAATACGACGAGATGCACGGATAGGGAAAATAAAACCACAGATAAATATCGTTTCCAGATTATATCTGGAAACGATATTTATTGGGCTGCTGCTGCGAATTCGGGCGATGGCAGCCCGAATTTAGTTGTTCCCAGTTTCTGGCTGGGAACGATATAAACTGTGTTTACTGATAACTTTTAAAAGCTGCTTTTAGGAGTTTGTGTGCTATTGGGACTCTCTGTGGTTTAAGGTTGCTTAGTATCGGGAAGTTTCTGTTGGGTATTTTTCTGATTACCTTGATTTTCTAGCTGAGTTAGTGCTTGTTTTGCCAGATTTTCGGCTGCTTGTTTAAATAATGGTTCTATTCTATTTCGCCAGTATTTAGTATTAGGTAACTTTTCTGGATGGTTTCTATAATCTAAAACTTTATCCCATTTACCATCATCTATTGCTTTATTAATTTCATTAGATACTGCCTCTGCCTTTGCCCAATCTGACTGCCACTGGGCAATCATTTTGCTCGTCTCTTGGATACCAGAAGCAGCATTTGCCGGAACCGATCTTAAAAGTGCGATCGCTCCAATTATATCCCCTGAATCATACTTCTTTTTTGCTTGTTCTACAATATTGGCACTGTTATCATTAGGCTGCGATCGTTGTGATTTCTCAGCATCATCAGTTGACTTCTTCGGCTTTTCTGGTATTGGAGTTACCACATCCTGAGATTTTGGTTTTGGCTGCGGAATAGTTCGAGTCGCAATCAAGCTACTATCATCTACAATCCTAGTTGCAATGCCCTTTTCGCGTAGGCAAGAACCCCATTCCTGATTATTAGTTATCACGGTCGGGTGTGCCCAAGCCAAACGACCAGATTTAAGCTTAACTTCTATCCAACCTGCTTTTGTTCGCTTGCCAGTCACCTCGAAATTGGTGTTATTAGCAACAGTTTGCACAATATTATTAGAATTTATCGAACTAGGTTCAGAACGGATATTAGAATTTCCGACAACAACAGCCGAGCATTTGTTTGCTAAAGCCGTATCCTTACCTGTAAGATTTAAAGCAAAATTTTTCACATTTGGATATACATTTGCTACCAAGGCAGCTGCACCACCCGCTAGTAATATGCCAATTAATATCGGCCAGGGGTCGGATTTACTAGAGTCTTTACGCTCAGGTTTGGCAGGGATAGGATTTGCTGGTGCAACTGCAATAGTTTGCAGGCGAGATACTTGAGGCTGAGATTTGGCTGCTTGGTAACTAAAATTGTTGGCGGCTTCTTGAGGTGTGGAAAGTGCAGGTACTGGATTAATCGCGTCTTTACACGCTTGCAGTGCTTCCGTAGCATTTTGATAGCGGTCTTTGAAGTGATAACGCACCATCTTGGACAATACTGCCGCCAGTTGATGGTTCACAGTTACTGAATGCTGCCAGATAACTTCCCCTGTTTCCGGGTCTTCTTGCAATTCTGTTGGCTGTAATCCTGTTAATGCTTGAATGGCGATGATGCCAAGGGAATAGATATCGCTGTTAGGACGGGGTTTACCTTGCCCTTGTTCTGTAGGCATATAGCCAGGAGTACCGATAACCACTGTCGCAGATGCTTGTCCGCCCACTGTTACCAGTTGTGTACGCAGTTGTTTCACTGCTCCAAAATCAACTAAAACTAACTTATTATCTGAGGCACGGCGAATGATATTATCCGGTTTGATGTCGCGGTGAATCACGCCTTGGCGATGGACAAATTCCAGAATTTCTAGAACTTCTTGCAACAGTTGAATTACTTGGCTTTCACTCCAGCGCTTGCCAGGTATAAGTTCCTCAGCTAGGGTATGTCCTTCAATATATTCTTGTACTAGATAGAATTCTTGGTTTTCGTCAAAGTACGCCAGCAACCTGGGTATTTGGTCATGGTTGCCCAGTTTTTCTAAAGTTTCGGCTTCACTGCTGAACAAGCGTTTAGCAGTATCAAAAACTCTGGGGTCAGTTCCGGGTTTGAGATGCTTGACAACGCAGATAGGATTGCCTGGTCGCCTAGTATCTTGGGCAATGTATGTTTGACCAAATCCTCCCATCGCGAGGACTCTAATTACTTGGTAACGATGGTCTAGTAGCTTGCCGATCATATTCTCTCCCCAGAGTTATTACCTAATTTTCCAGCTGGTAATAAATATCTCCAAATTTTCTTCATTGAAATCCGCTATCTTGAGAAAAGATTTAGATTAAAAACGCAGCTTTTTAATAAACGCAGACTGTTTATTTTTCTTTTAGTGCCCCTGTGTATTACCAATGCCACCTAAAATAACAAATCCAGTTGCATGGCAGCAGGCTGAAATCCTCATGCAACCTGCTTTCATTCGCGTTATCGACAATATCCGCAAGCAGCTCGATCAATCTTCTTGGACAGGAACTTACCATGATGTCCTGATTTGGCCGCCTAGCACCACTGATGAAATCAAAGCATTGGTGACTGAGCTATTGCAAGCAATCGAAACTGCAACACCCCAAGAAGCAGATGAAATCAGAGGAACTCTGGCTCGTCTGCCGATGCCCCATCCAGGATATCATCTACGTTTGCAGCGTCAACAGCAAGAAGCGAGTATCGATTTGTGGGAACTGTGTTATCAGGTGTGTTTTATTGAATACACCCCACAGAAGGAAGTTGCTGATATTGATACTAGTTTAATCGATGAATTCGGTGAAGTCGATTGGCTGCGTTTGGATGCTAAGTCAAAGAAGTTAGTTGAGCAGGCGTTTGCTAAATTGCCAGATAGTTGAAGCCCTGACAATAGAATACACGAACAAAGCCCACTTGTGTGGGCTTATGAGATAAGGCGATTCGCTTTTTCTTCAAGCAGCAAAATCTTTACTCATACGGCTGTAGTCAATTGAGTTGTTAGATTCTGACTGTGTTTTCAATTTGGCGATAAATTCTTCCATCCCTGGTATTTCTAATTGATAGAATGTGATTTGATTATCTGGACTCTTAGCCGAAATATTTGTAATAGCTTGTGGAGTCATCTTAGTTATTTCTGAGACAGTTTTATTTTGGACAAGAAATTGCTCCATTCCTGGTATTTCTAATTGAACAAATCTAGAATCATTTTCCATTGGTTTACTCAAACGCTCTTGTGTATATGATGCTCATTACGCAGATACGCAAAGCAATGGACACCTATAAAAAAATCTGAATACGCGCAATACGCAAAGTACGCAGATTAAAGAAAATGCGGTATTCTGAAAAGTATGAATAGTCGGCAGTTTAATGAAGCTCTAGAAATGCTAAGGAAAGCACCTCGTAAGGTAGAGGTGTTGAAGTATTTGCTGGCTGGATACACTAATGATGAGATTGCTCAGTCTAGGGGACGTGCGGAAGGAACTGTACGCAAGCAAATCTCAAATGTATATAAAGATTTTGGTATTAAAAGCGAATTTCCAGGCGATCGCCCTTTAAGAGACAAGTTAAAGGCTTTATTTCTCAAGTACAAACCTGAGTGGGTAAGTAATTGCTCTCCTGCTATTACTAATGAAGCTAGCAACCAACCGCAAAAGATAAACTATGACGGCGTGACTTCTTTAGCTTTGTCAGGTGACGAAATTGTAGAAGAGTCTGGAGAGGAATTGATGTTTTTGGCTATCAATATACTTGAAGCGCTCGGTTTTGAGCAAAAGTTTAAGATGAACAAGGCATCACGATGTATAGGGTATAGACTTAAAAATCCTGGAGAGAGAGATAAACGATATCAACTATTTCTCAAACAAAGTCTAGACGCTTTAAGTATTTCTATTAATAAACTTATTTTAGATCCCTATCTGCTAAATTTTCACTATTGGGTAGATTTACCTCACATTTTCTTCGAGAAAACAGCAGGAAGATTCTTAGTATTACCCGGTAAAGCAGATTTATTTTTGGATTCACTTAATCCTAAATACTGGAACATCTTAGAAATTGAAAGAAAAACAATAGGTAATTATTATCTTAGTGAACGACCAAATTTAGAGATGTATGATCATATTACAAATGATTTAAGCACAATATGTTTAGATGGATTTAGTGAATACAATTTGAGCGATAGTAAAAGCTACCTATGTATTTGGGAAGATAAAGAATTCGATTATACATGGCAAATGTTCATAGATTCAAGAGAGGTGTTAGAAGAAATTATTAGGTACTTTGGGAGAATTTTACTAGATATGGACTGGAACCAAGTATCTGATGATATTGATATACCTTTTTAACAAAGTCAATAAATATAATCTTGATAAAATATTACTATTAGCGCTTAATGCAAAAGCAAAATTCATAGATGGATATTGTTTATCGTCTACAAGGTGTTGAATTTGAATGGGATGAAAATAAAGCACGAAGCAACATCGAAAAACATGGTGTTAAATTTGAAGAAGCGACAGAGGTATTCTTTGACCCTTTCTACCAAGTGGGTGATGCTACCGTTAATAATGAACAGCGTGATTTAATCTTGGGTTATTCTCTTTCTCAACGCTTATTGCTCGTAGTTTATCTAGAACGCAGTAAGCGAACACGCATTATTTCTGCCCGTCCAGCTACTAGCACAGAAAGAAAGTTATATGAACAAGCCTGATGAAGAACTCGAACTACACTTAAAACCTCGTCCTACAGAAACACTATCAATAAAGATACCAATAGATACATTGGAATCGCTCAAAAAAGTTGCAGCTAATCGAGATATGACACTTGAAGCATTAATCAAGTTTTACATTGGGCAGAGTTTGCGGCAAGATTTAGCTAAATTATTTTCTGAGCGCGTACTTGAATCAACTGCTGAAGTTCTAGCAAGGCATATTGAATCGAAAGAGGAAATTTTAACCATCATTCAAGAAATTCAAGCTGAAGCAACTCTTTAGTTACCTGCCAGCAAAGACTAACAGATAAATTAAGGAACAAAAAATGTCTAATAAAACAAACTATACCGAAGCTTGCAATAATTTTGAAAAAATTTACGAAGAGGCAATTAGCACTCGTGAACCTGTAGTTGTTAATCGTGAAGGTGCAGAAAGTGTATCCGTCATACCTACTGCGGAACTTAATAGCATTATAGAGACAGCATATTTATTCCAATCACCTGAGAATGCAGCACGTCTTTTAGATGCTTTACAACGTGTTAAGGCTAAGACTAATATGCCTCAAACTATAGACGAGTTGCGTAAAGAGTTCTCGCTTTACGAAGAAGAGTAAATAAATTTAATGTCGGATAATTTAGAACCAGATGCACTTCCCCAATCTGAAGTTTCTCAAGAGGATAATTTAGAACGCAACCTCGTTTTTGACTGGAAGTTTCTGGAAGACCTTACCTACTGGGTAGAAACAAATAGAAAAACTGCACTCCGCGTCTTATCTTTAGTTGAAGAGATTAGGCGGAATCCCTTTGAAGGTACAGGCAATCCTGAAAGATTGAGATACTATGATGCAAATGTATGGTCGCGCCGAATCACTCAAACTGACCGGATTGTTTACGTAGTAAGTGATGACCGAATCGAGTTTATTCAGGCACGATACCATTATAGCGATCGCTAATTTCATCATTAAATAATCTAATCTTAAAAAAGAGCGATCGCCATGAATCGCCGTTATCACTCTTATAACGACAGGTTTAATGTTCTTAACAAAATAATGATTTTACTAACGACAGCTTTAACGTTCTTCACAAAATCACGATTTTCATCAACAAAAGAATGATTTTGCTAACGACAGCTTTAATGTTTTTCACAAAATCGCGATGTTGATAAGATTTTGATTAACGTTAGAAGAAAACCAGAGGTAGATTGAAGCCGCAAACGCTTATTTGCTAAGATTTCCAGTGCGACAACATTCAAACAGGGCAATTTCTGATCGCTATGCCAACATCTACACTTGACGATAAAGACGCAGCAGCTATCCAAGCCGCCAAAGTTGGGATTGCAATATGCGATCGCACCGCTTGGGGACGGATTAAAGTAGCTGGCGACGATCGCCTCAATTTCTTACACAACCAAAGTACTAACAATTTCCAAATACTCAAGCCAGGACAAGGTTGTGATACGGTTTTTGTTACTTCCACAGCCAGGACAATTGATTTAGTAACCGCATACGTTAGAGAAGATGCGGTAATCCTGCTGGTTTCACCTAACCGCCGCCAGTTTTTGATGGAATGGCTAGATAAATATATTTTCTATGCCGATAAGGTGGAATTATCTGATATTACACAATACACCAACACCTTCAGCCTGATTGGGCCAGGAAGCGATGCTGTTTTAGAAAAGTTGGGTATTAGCGAACTCATCGGGCAACCTTACGGTAATCACCAAGTATACACCATTGCTCCCGCCGAGGGAGTGCGGATTGCTGTAGGTAGCGGGTTAGCTGCGCCCGGATACACCTTAACTTTCCCTTATACTGACAAAGAAACAGTGTGGAACAAACTGTTAGAAGCAGGAGCAGTAGAAATGAGCGATCGCGCTTGGGATGCTTTGCGAATTTTACAAGGCCGCCCCGCCCCAGATGCAGAACTCACAGATGATTACAATCCTCTAGAAGTGGGTTTGTGGCAAACAATTTCTTTTACTAAAGGTTGCTATATTGGGCAAGAAACTATTGCTCGGTTAAATACATATAAAGGTGTAAAACAACACCTTTTAGGTATCCGCCTCAATGCCCCTGTGGAAGTTGGAAGTGCGATCGCAGTTGCAGATGAAAAGGTTGGCAAACTTACTAGTTACACCCAAACCGCTGATGGTTACTTTGGACTAGGTTACATTCGCACCAAAGCTGGTGGTGTAGGTTTAAAAGTCAAAGTGGGAGAAACTGAGGGTGAAGTCATAGAAATCCCGTTTGTTTCTCACGAATATCCGTAAGTAATTCAAATCAAGATATCTTTCTCTTTCTCCCCAGCACCGTAACAAAATTCATCTACCCAAGAAGCTATACTACGGGCATTTGTAGTTGGTAAATTTATTTTGCTCTTAACCTCTTGTGGTTGAATATTCGGTTGTTTGCCGTTACTTTTAACCTCAGTAGTAATTGCTAGCGATCGCACTGGTTTGCTGTTACTAGAAATCCCAGTGGTAATTGCCAACGATGCACCCACAGGGATTCGGACAGGTGGCGCGTTGCTTTTAACCTCAGTAGCTAACGCCACAGATGGCATAGTTTTGGCTTTGCTGTTCACCTCACTAGTCATTGTCGCCGATTCTCGTGAAGGTAACTGACCAGAGTGCCAGCGTACTGGTTGATATTTCCTTAGTAAACTGGAGGATGGCGTTTTTGCCGGAGTATCTGGAGCAATTTTAGTTCCATTTGCTACTATCAACTCAAGTTTGCGTGTGCGAACTACTTCAGTGGTAGCTGTAATTGATGGCACAAGTTCATCGGCGCGTGACAAGTTGGAATCTAGAGTCTTAGCAAGAGAATGAAGCGCAATCTTGCTGGCAGTTACAGCAGATGATAGATGTTTATCCTCAGAATACTTCTCATCTGGCGGCTCGCTTTCAACTTGGCTTATAGCCATAGAATGCTCTGATTTGATTAAACGTAACTCTTCATCGGGATTGAAGTTAAGACCTAAAGCAGCGACTATTTTATCTGGATCGTTATTCAGATCCACCATAAAAGAAAGTATTTCATCAAACTGGGGTTCTAAAACAGACAGTGTTGCCAAAATAAAACCGGATAAAGGGCGGCGCAGACCATCGTAAGTGGCCCAAATTCGCATTTTGACCAGCCAGGAAATATTTTGCTTGTAGTAAATAAGCCACTTTTGTTTTAAGGATTGACGCAGCTGCTGGATATTCATTGGATGCCTCACTTCAGTCAAAAAGATTGCAGAGCTTAATATTAAAAATTTAGCTTTCTTTCTGGGGATGAAACCGATAATAGAGCATCTGTTTGACTCTTTGACCACCTAGCAAATGATTTTCTATCAGTAGAGATACTTCATCAGAGTGAACGCCGCTATACCAGACCATATCAGGTAATATCAGCACCATTGGGCCATTGCCACATTGTCCTAAACAGCTGCTAGCCGTTACAGTTACACCAGGGATTGGCAAAGCTGTAAAAGCGGCTAAAACCTTGGCTGCACCTTGCTTTTTGCAAGTACGATTTTGACAAACCCGCACACATTTAGGAGAAGAGGGTTGGTCTATTGTGGGGAAGTTTGATGGTTGAGTTGTCATTTGTCCTTTGTCATTTGTCATTTGTCATTTGTCCTTTGTCAAAAGTTGGAAGCTAATGACCAATAAACTCTTGGAGAGGCTGCGCCAACGACTAGGCTCAGTACAAGTGACTAATGCCTAATAACTAATGACAAATGACTAATGACTAATGACTAATAACTAATTTATTGAAAGTCCTTTTGAGGCTAGCCATTCCGGGTTGAATATCCGCGACTGATACCGAGAACCACTATCACACAAGATGGTGACAATGGTATGTCCTGGCCCCAATTGCTTCGCTAAGGCAACAGCTGCCGCAACATTAATACCTGTTGAGCCGCCCATTAGCAACCCATCTTTCCTCAGCAGTTGGTAAACTACTCGCAAAGCTTCTTGGTCATCGATTTGAATGGCATCATCAGCAGGTGCGCCTTCCATATTGGCTGTGACACGACCGTTACCGATGCCTTCAGTGATGGAATTTCCTTCTATCTTGATTTCGCCAGTTTTGACATAGCTATAAAGTCCACTACCTAGCGGATCGGCTACAACACATTTAATTGCTGGATTTTGTTTTTTTAAGTACAATGCTACACCAGCATAAGTACCACCAGTACCGGTTGCAGTTGTCCATGCATCTATTTTACCATCTGTCTGCGTCCAAATTTCTGGCCCTGTGGTTTCGTAGTGGGCGAGGCGGTTAGCTAAATTATCAAACTGATTTGCCCAAATGGCATTTTCCAACTCAGCAGCTACTCTGCCCGATAGCTTGACGTAGTTGTTCGGGTCTTTGTAAGGTACGGCGGGGACGGGACGAACTTCTGCTCCTAATGCTGTCAGCGCGTCTATCTTTTCTTGTGACTGGGTATCGGGAATAATAATTAGGCATTTGTAACCTTTGGCGTTGCAAATATGTGCTAATCCAATGCCAGTATTACCAGCGGTTCCTTCTACAACCGTGCCACCAGGTTTAAGTAAACCTTTCTTTTGGGCATCTTCGATGATGTAAAGTGCGGCGCGGTCTTTGACGGAACCTCCAGGATTGAGAAATTCTGCTTTCGCAAGGATTTCACACCCTGTTTCTTCGCTAAAACTGTTTAAGCGAATTAAAGGGGTGTTGCCAACAGCGCCAACGAAGCCATTCTTTATATCCATTTTGACTGTACTTGTATGAGTCTTTATAAAAATCTTGGCTGATAGCTGTAGTATGATTTACAACTGATTTGCCTAAAATTCTATAATACTTACATTGGAGCGCTTGCCGTTGGTGTACTTCCCTCACTCCTAACTCCTCACTTATTTACTTTCCGTAGTAAACTCTGGCATTACCGTATCCGATATTTCGGATATATTTGTTCCATTCCTCAGCTTGAAATCGATTTTGGAAAGGCCCGACTGCTACGTGCGGGCCTCGTGGTTGCGTCCTTTCGAGGACTCCGCCAGATCGTCCTAAATCTTGCGTAAATTGGCCTAAATTCTGCCTAAGTTGTGCTGCGATCGCAGGTAATTGTTCGGAAGTGGTGGGAATGGCGACATAATATCTAGAGACTCGCCTATTAGAATTTATATTATTACGATCGTCTCTATAGTTATAGTTGCCATTGTCTGCATTTATTTCCTGTCCATTACCAAAGCTGATAATTCGGGCGTTATATATGCCTCGTGACTGTAGCTCATTCACCCGTTGTTGGGCGTTGGCGACTCTGTTAAAAACACCTGACTGAATTACAGTCCGGCCTTGGAACTGGCGAATGTAAGCACTGGGTTCAATCTGACGTATGGCTTGTAGTGTCTGGAAATCACTACCATCAACGTAAACTAAATAGCGCTCAAAGTTCTGGTTATATTGACTAAACTGTGAAGGTTGAGAGGGCTGAAAATTCTGCTCAAATTGATTGTTTTGTACTGGTTGGGTAGGCTGAAAGTTCTGCTCAAATTGATTGTTTGGTAATGGTTGAGAGGGTTGAAAATTCTGCTCAAATTGATTGTTTTGTACTGGTTGGGTAGGCTGAAAGTTGACTTCCGGTTGATTGAAGTTCTCTGCTTGACTTGGTTGTAACTGCGGTGATGGTTGTTGACCAAAGGGAATTGGCGGTGGCGGTAAAATCTCACCAGTTTCTTGAGCCAGTAGCACGTTGCGGTTGGAGATTTGTGCCTGTGCTGGGGTAGAGTCGGGAATCAGTACTAACCACCCTCCCACTAACAAAAAGAGAAGTCTAATAGTGGGCTTCCAACCCTCAGAGCTTCGGCACAGCATCTGAAATGGGATAAATTTACTTGATATTCCTCTCGACATAATAGTTAGAAAGCAGTCAAAGTATTTTTAGGTAATTTCCATCAAGAACTAATTAGTTCACCGTTGTAGCAACTATATAGCGTTAACGTAAAGTTACCTCATCTACGTGGCAAAAAATACATCTGTAATTAATCTTAGATGAAAGCTGTTTACGGACGCGATCGCTTCCGTTATGGATGGAAGAAACAAATCAAATTCTCTTCCCTCCTGCCTCCTACCTCCTGCCTTTAAAACTGAAGCGCTTTAGTAGCAAGGCTTTGAAGAGTATATGCTACAATTGGACAACCACGCATATCGTGTCGTGCTTTGTATGAAAAAAGTCGTCGTTGGTCTTTCTGGTGGCGTTGACAGTTCTACCGCCGCAGCTATCCTGCACCATCAGGGCTATGAAGTGATTGGTTTGACTCTTTGGCTAATGAAAGGCAAAGGTCAATGTTGCTCTGAAGGTATGATCGACGCGGCCGAACTCTGCGAACAATTGGGTGTTCCCCATCAAGTTGTGGATATTCGAGATGTCTTTCAGACGCATATTGTCGATTACCTGGTGACTGGTTACAGTGCGGGTATTACACCTTTGCCTTGCTCCCAGTGCAATAAAACGGTGAAGTTTGGGCCAATGGTGCAATATGCTCGTGAAGAATTGGGGTGCGATCGCATTGCCACCGGTCATTATGCCCGAATTAGCTATGACGAAGCAACTGGACGTTACCAGTTATTAAGGGCTGTTGACCGCAATAAAGATCAGTCATACTTCCTCTATGATTTGTCTCAAGATTTACTAAGAGCAACGGTATTTCCTCTAGGGGAACTAGAAAAAACTGACACGCGCCGCATTGCAACTGAATACGGACTGAAAACTGCTGATAAACCAGAAAGTCAAGACTTATGCTTAGTGGAAAGTAACGGTTCCATGCGGGCATTTTTGGATAAATATTTAGCTCCCAAAACAGGTGATATTGTCGATGTTACAGGCAAAGTTTTGGGACAGCATGATGGTGTGCATCATTACACCATTGGCCAGCGCAAAGGCTTGGGAATTGCTGCTGCCGAACCCCTGTATGTGATTGAATTAGATGCGGAAAATAATAAAGTAGTAGTAGGCGATCGCACCAAGGTAACTCAGCCAGAATGCACTGTAAATCGGGTAAATTGGGTTTCCATTGCCGAACCATCTACCCCAATTCATGCCGAAGTGCAAATTCGCTATCGTTCAACGGCTACACCAGCGACGGTGATTCCGTTGGAAAACTCCCGTGTGCGTTTGGTGTTTGATGAACCCCAAATCAGCATTACCCCCGGACAAGCGGCGGTATGGTACGACGGCGAGAAAGTGTTAGGTGGCGGAATTATTGAACAGTTTAGTTAAGAATCACCCCTTTGTAGAGACGTCGATTTATCGCGTCTCTTCCCTTAACCGAACCGTCTTGGATGATACACCCTTTTCATCAACAAAACCATAATTTTCGTAATAATTGCCTTTTATAGAATTGCCAAAGGCTTAACCTCACTTCTTGCGGTATTTGGAAAACCTCTCTCTAAATCTGTCTCCTAAAAGGCTACGGTGTACACACAGTGTATTAAGGCGATCGCTTTCCGATTAACGATCCCAATCTACCCCTACGCTTGTCACCACGCCCAAATAATCCAGTAGAATTTTTGCATGGGTTGTTAGAAAGCATTGCCCGCATAGAAGCGCGAGGGTATGAATTATTACAAGAAATGCGAGCAATTATTGGTGTGAGTTCTGAGAGATTAAGAGAAAAAGGTTTTTTAAGAAGGTTTGACCTGCGCGATCGAGATTATCATCTAGGGAAAAGGTGAGGCTGCGGACTCGGATTTGATCGCTTTTAACATCTAGTGGCTGTGTCAAGTCTTTGGGGTATATCAAAAAGGCTTGCTTGCATTTTGTTGTGTTGGCGTAGCTGATCATTTGATGAATATCTGTATATCCTGCCTGTTCTGGGGCTTTATACTTTGTATCCAAAACTGCTATTGTGTTGCCAGTAGCAGCATCACACAGTAATATATCTATATTGAAGTGCCTATTTTGACTAATTTCTATTGGATGTTGCTGTTTGAAAAAATAGCCTTGCGGCGTGTTTTTCTTAAGCCATTCTGCAACAAAAAGTTCATATAAATGTGCCATATCGACGAGAAAGGGTAGGGTTTTGTAATTTCCCCTTTCATGACTGGGACTACTATTTTCTAAAAAGAATCGACATAAGTTATGTAACAGTTCATAGTCGAGATTGAGGCGATTATACTGTCTGGCGATACAATCTTCTGCGCTACAAGGTTGCAGCGTTACTAATCCTTGTAGAGCGTGATAAGCTTTTCGTATTGTTGGTGATACTCTTTCTGAACATAAACTGCTACGACCAATGATATAAAGTGTCCATGCCAAGATTTGATTTTCTTTAACATCAGCCGTATGTTCTTCGTAATTGCATTTAAGTTTAACATTCCACGGCTTTTGAATTATCTGTTGCACATCTAGCCTTCCCCGCACATAAGAAAGCTGCTGTGTTTTAGGCAAGTAAGTACGATATAATCCTTTGCGGCATCGTTCTAAAACTTTATCGGCTAAGATATGAGCCAGATTATTATAAAAATTCTCTAGAGATTCACAATCCATCAGCCCTTCGAGAAAGTGAAACCCTTTTAAATTGTAGGCATATTCCAGCATTCCGAAGAGGTTTTGGATAGGCACTTTCGGATTTATTTTTAGATGCAACTCAGGAGTGGCAGGAATGTAACCTACCCATCCTTTAGCTTTCAGTTGCCACTGATATCCTGTTCTTAAGTTAGGAAATTCTACATCAACTTGATTTTCATATTTCTGATATAACTCCATTCCAGCTAATTCGTCTATTTCATCACGCTGAAAAAAGTTAGCTTCGTATTCTGTAAGTTCAATAATTCTTGGTTGTGCTGGGTTTATATGCATAGTTTATTCTTGATTTCATCCCAGCGAAACTTATCTACTTTTTCTAGCTGGTTAAAAAAGTATTCTTCTAAATATGGTTCAATTTCCATGCGCCATATATCTTCTATATCTTCACGTAGGCTGTCTGTTAAAAAGAAGGAAATACCAATTTCGTAATTTTTATCTGCGATCGCCTGATTTAATTGCTGTAAAATGTTAATTAATCCCTCTATTGCAAAACCTCTTCTTCGGTGATAATTTCGCAGCACCTCATAGTTTGAGCGAAGTTCAATAAATGCAAAGCGGCGGCGTAGGGCATGATCTATATTGGCAATAGACCTATCTGCTGTATTCATTGTCCCAATAATGCGGACATTTTCTGGAATGCGAAAGGTGTTACCACCAGCTAGTGGAATTTCTCTATTTCGGTACTCAAGTAAGTACATTAGTTCACCAAAAACTTGTGCGAGATTAGCACGGTTTATTTCATCAACGATCAAAACACAAGTGCCTTGGCAAGACTCCGCCTTTTTGCAGAATTCTAAAAAGCGCCCTGGAACCAACGGATATGTCAATTTCCCATCTTGACTTTGGGGGCGGATACCTTGAATAAAATCTTCATAAGAGTATGCTGGATGAAATTGCACTAGTTCCGAAAAACTATTACTACCGCCGATTAAGTGTTTTGCAAGTTTTTCAGCTATAAAGGTTTTGCCTGTTCCAGGTGAACCATATAAAATTGCTTGACCTTTACGATTAATTGTGTGTATCCAGCTTTCTAGCACTAGTTGGGAAACTCCAGTATCTTCAGTACATTTGTTTAAGCTATAAGGTTCACTTATGGTTAGATTAATATCAGGTATTACCTCCTTAGATACTGCTTGTAAAAATAACGGAAGATAATGTTGAAACCATTCTTTAAACCTATTAATTAATTCTTCTTTAGATGAATTTAATATTTCTGTTTTATTAAAATAACAACTTTCATGAATCTGTGGAAAATCAAATGCATATACATCTTCAGCAATTATCTTTGCTATCATTATAGGATTGATTTCTAAAATATTTTTTGCAAGAAAGGAACCTGCATTATTTATTAATCTTATGTCTATACCTGAATCTATTAACTCTATACTTAACAATGAAAATATATCTAAATATTTGTATAGGCGAAATTTACTAGGAGAAACTAATATATAAATATCTACCTCAGTTCGTCCATTGTCTGTTGTTATATAAAAATTCTTGGCAGCAATTTCAGTTGGTATTTCTTGATATATAAAGTCGCAGAATTTAATAAATGGAGTTTTTACTATGTTTAAAAAATCTTTATATTCTTGAGAATTATAAATATTATTATCATTGTGCTTATTTTTGTATTGTTGAATTACTTTAAAGGTATTTTCAGAGAAAAATGTTTTTTCTTCGTGATTATTATCCATAAAAAGTAAAAATTGCTAATATTTTATGTTATAAATCGTTTCAATGTACTTATTGAATAAATAAAACGCTAGCGTAAAAATACTTAAAGTAATAAGATATGCTTTCTTAGTAGTTTCACAACAAATTTTCACTGGGTATATTAAACGATCGCAGTCATAGTAAAAGAATGCCAAATTGTGAGTTGAAAGTAACCGGATGCTGCGGCGCTATAGTGTAGAAGCTAATGACAGCAAGCGTAACACGGAGACAAAAAAGTGCAAATCACTAAGCGCAATGTTGAATTAAGAGTAGATGGCAGCTTAATGCGTGTTTATGTAGCGGCTCCCAAAGCAGCAGGAAAATACCCTGGTATTGTCTTCTACAGTGATATTTATCAGTTAGGCGATGCAATGATTCGTCTAGCTAACTACTTAGCAGGATACGGCTATGTAGTAGCAGCCCCAGAAATTTTTCACCGAATTGAGCCAGTTGGTTTAGTAATTGAGCCAGACGATCTGGGACGGATGCGGGGTAATGACGATGCGCGTCGAACCTCGGTAGCTGATTATGATGCCGATTGCCTTGCTGTGATTGAATTTCTGAAAACAGAGACTGCGGTTTCTCCAAATAGAATAGGCACTCTCGGCTTTTGTATTGGTGGACATTTAGCTTTTCGCGCAGCATTTCAAAGCGAAATTCGGGCTTGTGTTTGCTGTTACCCTACTGGTATTCCCAGTGGTAAACTGGGTAAAGAGGTAGCCGATACAATCCAAAGGGTAAGTGAAATTAAAGGCGAGATGCTAATGGTGTTCGGTACTCTTGACCCTCATATACCAGATAGCGATCGCCAAACCATAATCAAAGCAATTGAGAATGCTAACATCCCTCACCAAGTTTTCTTATATGAAGCAGAACATACCTTCATGCGCGACGACGGTTATCGTTATGATTCTAGTGCTAGCACCGCAGCTTGGTCTGAAATAGTAACTTTTTTGGGGCGCATATTTGCAGACTGAAAACTCCTATTATTGCTTTCTTCGCGTCAATTTTGAGTTGTTTGCAACGCTAATAACCCAGCACCATAAGCAGGTTCATACCTCGGAAATATCACCTTTACATTAGGAAACTTCTTAACAAGAGACGCTGCAAATCTTTCATGGATTTTGCATCTACCGCACCATACACTTCCTGTTGTAACTACTTCTAAAATTGAGTCGGCAGTAAAAATTGCATCAATTACTGTAGATGTAGCTTTTACTAATTCTTTTACAGCATCATCAATTATCATATTCGCTACTATATCACCTGACGCTGCTGCAAAATCTACAACTGGTGCTAAAGCAGCTATCTGTTTAACTCCCCATTCTCGGCGATATACTACTTCTATTAAATCTTCTATACTTTCCAAATCAAGATAATGTTTGAAATCCACTATCAAACTCGTTGGAATCTCTCGTCCATCATAAGATTTTAATGCTGCGTTCATGCCTGCGATCGCAATTTTATAAGCGCTACCTTCATCTCCTAGAATATACCCCCAGCCGCCGACTCGCTTAGTATGTCCTTCATGATTTCGGCCGAAAACTATCGAACCAGTACCGGCTGCAACCACAATTCCTACAGGCTGACCAATTCCACCAACTAAAGCAATCAAAGCATCGTTACAAATTATAATATTTGTTGGCTGTAATGCCCAAGTAATAGGCAATTTGTTATTCTGTAACTCTTTAACTAAACCTTTCATTACTTCGATATCTGTTGCACGACCTACACCTGCTAAACCCAGACATATCGCGTCAATATTCACAGTGTTTGTAATTATTACTGCCTCAACCGCATTGTAAATTGCAGATTGAATAGATTGTAGAGTGGCTTCGACACCTATACTCTGATAGTTAGATGGGCCTGCTTCACCACGGCCTAGCACCTGACGCAAATCATTCATCAAGACACAAACAGTCTTGCTACCGCCACCATCTATTCCCAAAACATAACTCATAAGTTGTAAGAAAATTACTTATTTTGATGCTTCGGTTTTTCTTTTAAAGGAATAAAAAAGAGAGCAATCATTCCAGGAATTGTGAGAAAACAGATCAAGACAAAAAATAATGGATAGCCAAGTGCTTTTTGCAGATAACCACTAACTAATCCGGGTAACATCATTCCTAAAGCCATAATGCCAGTAGATATGGCAAAATGAGAAGTTTTATATTCGCCTTGGCAAATATACATTAAATAAACACTAAAAGCTGTAAATCCAAAACCATAGCCAAATTGCTCCAAGGAAACCAAGGGATACACTAATGTTAGTGAAGGCTTAGTGTAAGCCATATACACATAAAATACATCAGGCAAATTCAATGCTAAAGCCATAGGAAATAAACATTTTTTTAATCCATATCTAGAAATTAGCAAGCCTCCTAAAATTCCTCCACAGATTAGGGATATTACCCCAAATGTTCCGTAGACTAATCCGACATCTGATGTTGATAGCCCTAAACCACCTACTTCTGGTTTGTCCAATAAAAATAAAGAGGCTATCTTCACAAGCATTGCTTCGCCAAGTCTGTAAAGCAAGATAAATGTTAAAATATTTATAATTTTATCTTGAGCAAAATATGAGCTAATGATTGACCAAAAAGGTATATTTTCCCTAGCTTGTATTTGTCGTTGGTTATCTGATTCAGGTAAAGGTAAAATTAGGCGATGGAAAATAAACAGGATTGCTAGAATTAATGCTGAGAAACCAATAGTTATAGTCCAGCTTAAAGGAATATTATTCAGAGACACTTCAAGCTGACCTGCTAAGACTACTAATATTCCAGAGCCAAAAATGACAGCCATTCGATAAAACAGCGAGCGAATGCCAACAAATAAGGCTTGTTGTTCTGGAGATAAAGCCAGCAGATAGAAGCCATCTGTGGCAATGTCATAAGTTGCAGAAATAAATGCTCCTATTGTTAATGTCGCAAGGGAGATGAAAAAGAAATTTGGCAGTTGCAAGGAGAAGGCTATCAAACCCAAACAAGCGAACATTGCAAATTGGGTACAAAGTATCCATTGACGTTTGGTAGAATAAATATCGACAATTGGGCCCCAAAACATTTTGATGACCCAAGGTAGATAGAGAAAACTTGTCCACAAGGCAATTTGAGTATTATCTATTCCGAGCTTTTTGTAAAAGATTACGGAAACTGTATTGATGATGATGTAAGGTATGCCAGAGGCAAAGTAGAGGGTGGGTATGTATATCCAGGGCGAAGGGGTGGTAGTTTGAGGTCTCATATTTGCCTCTAATTATCGGTGTTATTAAAATTAGCATCCAATAGGACACCAATAAGATAAATTATCTGTAATTTCCCCTTCAGAAAGGCGGATTCCTACACCTCCAGATATAAATTTGTCATTACCATTGTTATATAGCCAAGCTCCCCAAACTTGAGTCATTGACTTGCCATCAATTTCTAATTTAGGAAATTCTAATAACTCTTGATAGACATAATTCTGTTGTGTATACCAAGGGTCATTATTACTACTACACACAGAGATATTTCCTGAATTAACTGCAAATCCTCCTTCACCTTCTCTTCCTAAAATAGGTTTGGCAAAGTATGAATTACCTATTGCTGTTGCACTCAGTGATGTTTTAGGAAAATATTCCCAGACTGTTCCAGCATCTTTCCCAGAAAAAAAGTCATATCCCAAATCTGTAATTAGGGCAAATATACTCTTTGGTTGCAGTGCAAAGGCAGAACCAAAGTTCACAATCACAATTTTATTCTCAAAAATTAATTGCTCTAGAGCCGGCCATAATCTTTCACCTTTTTCATCAGTATCATGGATTAGCCATTCCACTGGATACCACATAAAAAGTATATCTATTGGTTTTTTTGTTCTCTGGTCAAATAGATACTCACCATCTTTGATGCCAAGATATTCTAAGGGTAAAATGGTACTTTTGGACTCCAAGTGATTTCTTAGCCATCGCATAGTACCTAAATCTTCGGCATTATTCAAAGCTGTAAATGTTACGCGACAGTCTGTAATTGGTTTACCCAAATTTAATGCGGCTCTATTTACATGCTGATTAAGTGTTATTTTTAAGAGTTTTTGAGCATTTAAATCTGGTTCTTGCAATCCAAAATGTCTGGCGACTTTATTATTGCCATCCGTACACTCAAACCAAAAACTAGGAGTTTGGGGATTAGTTTCTACTACCTTTTTTATCCCCGTTTCTTGATTCCAGCACCAGTCAAGACGCATACAAAATGGTGCGAGGAAGTCATATTTAACTAACTTGATAGTAGCTTCCGGAAATCCATAGTAAAGTAGTGTATCCTCATCAAGAGTGCGAATAATTTGCCACGCTTGGGTTAAAACACTACCGACTAATTCCGATGCTTGCTGGATTTCTTGTATCGTCTGCGGTAAAACTTTATGGCAATAATAAAGAGCGTAAGGTGTTTCTTGGTCAGTTAGAGGTATACCTGTTCCTTCTTCAATAGGAGCAAAGTTATACCAACCCATTTTCATTGACTGAAATAGACGCTTTCGTTGAGGACTGTTGAAAATATTCATAACTCTCTTATCCACCCGCATGACCACCGCGACCGAAACTACCAAAACCACTACGACCATTAGCAGAACCTCTGGAAGTCCCGGCTTCCGATGAATCACCAAAACCGGGTCTTGTAATGCTACTCCCACCAGAGTAACCACTCGATCTGCCGCTACTATTAGATGAGGGTGAACAGTTATTGGGTTGTTGTTTAGCGTTCGGCGACGTTGTGGAGATGCAATCTGACTGTCTTGCTTCTGGGGTTGTCGCACAAGAAGCAAGTAGCGATACAGTCATAACGAACACTATGAGTTGAAATAAACCTGGTTTCAATTTCATGAGTCTTTCTGGATGAATATACAGATGTCAGTTACGGAATTTATGCAAGATAACTACAAGGGTCAAAAATAGATTTCGCATTTCCAGATAGATTTTTTAAGGGTATATCTACGATTTAGAGAATTGCTAAACAAACCCTCTCCAACCCTGTGGCAAAATTTATTAGAGTCCTTCCATAGTTAGTTTGCCCAGCATGACCGCAACCATTCCCAATCTCCCCAGTCTCTACGACCCCTTTTCCACTGAAGCCAAGTGGCAAAAATTCTGGGAAGACAACCAAGTTTACAAAGCTGACCCCAACAAAAGCGGCGAACCCTACTGCATCGTCATTCCACCGCCGAATGTCACTGGCAGTTTGCACATGGGTCACGCTTTTGAAAGTTCCTTGATTGATACCCTCGTGCGCTACCACCGGATGCAGGGACGTAATACCCTATGGCTACCCGGAACTGACCACGCCAGCATCGCTGTGCATACTATGCTGGAAAAGCAACTCAAAAAAGAGGGTAAGACTCGCTACGAATTGGGGCGCGAGAAATTCCTAGAACGCGCTTGGCAATGGAAGGCGGAGTCTGAGGGAACGATTTTGAATCAGCTACGACGCTTGGGTGTCTCGGTGGACTGGTCACGGGAAAGGTTTACCCTGGATGAGGGTTTATCTAAAGCTGTTGTCGAGGCGTTTACTCGCCTTTACGAGGAAGGCTTAATTTATCGTGGTGAATATTTAGTTAACTGGTGTCCTGCTTCGCAATCGGCTGTGTCTGACGTAGAAGTAGAAAATCAAGAGGTGAATGGAAATCTCTGGCACTTCCGCTATCCCCTCACCGATGGTTCCGGTTTTGTAGAGGTGGCGACAACTCGACCAGAAACGATGCTGGGTGATACGGCTGTAGCGGTTAATCCCAATGACGATCGCTACAAACATCTCATCGGCAAAACTCTCACTCTGCCAATTCTACAACGAGAAATTCCGATCATTGGCGATGAATATGTTGACCCGACTTTCGGCACAGGCTGCGTGAAGATAACTCCCGCCCATGACCCGAACGATTTTGACATGGGTAAGCGTCACAATCTGCCGTTTATCAACATTATGAACAAAGACGGCACTCTCAACGCCAACGCTGGGGAGTTTCAAGGACAAGACCGCTTTGTTGCTAGAAAAAATGTGGTTTCTCGCTTAGAAGCAGATGGCTTTTTGGTGAAGATAGAAGATTATAAGCATACCGTTCCCTACAGCGATCGCGGTAAAGTACCTATTGAACCCCTCCTCTCAACTCAGTGGTTCGTCAAAATTCGCCCCCTAGCTGACAACACTCTCGAATTCCTCGACCAGCAAACTTCCCCAGAGTTTGTCCCCCAACGCTGGACTAAGGTTTATCGTGATTGGCTAGTAAAACTCACTGATTGGTGTATCTCTCGCCAATTATGGTGGGGACACCAAATTCCAGCTTGGTATGCTGTCAGTGAAACGGATGGACAAATTACCGATAACACGCCCTTTGTCGTGGCAAAATCGGAAACCGAAGCTTGGGAGAAAGCTAAATCACAATTTGGCGAAAATGTCAAGCTAGAACAAGACCCAGATGTGCTGGATACTTGGTTTTCTTCTGGACTGTGGCCGTTTTCGACTTTGGGCTGGCCGGAACAAACTCAAGATTTAGCAACTTACTACCCGACTACTACTTTGGTAACAGGCTTTGATATCATCTTTTTCTGGGTAGCCAGAATGACAATGATGGCTGGGCATTTTACGCAGCAAATGCCTTTCCAAACAGTTTACATCCACGGCTTGGTGCTGGATGAAAAAGGTCAGAAGATGTCAAAGACCAAAGGTAATGGTATTGACCCATTGTTATTAATTGACAAATATGGTACTGATGCCCTGCGGTATACCTTAATTAGAGAAGTGGCTGGCGCTGGTCAAGATATCCGCTTAGAATACGATCGCAAAAAGGATGAATCAGCATCTGTAGAGGCATCCCGCAATTTTGCAAACAAGTTGTGGAATGCTGCCCGCTTTGTGATGATGAATTTGGATGGACAAACGCCGCAACAATTGGGGAATCCAGTAGCCACAGAATTGAGCGATCGCTGGATTATCTCGCGGTATCATCAAGTTATCAAACAAACCACTAACTACATCGATAATTACGGTTTAGGGGAAGCAGCAAAAGGACTCTACGAATTCATCTGGGGTGATTTCTGCGATCAATATATTGAACTAGTGAAATCTAGATTGCAAGCAGATGCCGATCCAGTATCGCGGCGGGTAGCACAGCAAACCCTCGGCTACATACTAGAAGGGATTATGAAACTGCTTCATCCTTTCATGCCTCATATTACCGAAGAAATTTGGCAGACTCTCACCCAACAATCAGCAGATTCCCCGCAAACTTTACCATTACAAATCTATCCCCAGATAGATGCAAACTTGATTGATTCAGATTTAGAAGAACAGTTTGAATTACTGATTGCTACTATCCGCACAATTCGGAATTTGCGGGCTGAGGCGGATATTAAACCAGGGGTAAAAGTAACAGCGAATTTGCAAACTGAAAGTGAAAAGGAGCAGGAAATTCTCACTGCTGGACAGTCTTATATTAAAGATTTGGCGAAGGTTGAGACTTTAACTATTACTGACAAGCAAGAAAACCAAACTGTTGCTGCGAAAAAACCTCAAAGGGGTTTGAAGACAATCAGTTTAATTATCGTGGCTATTATCTTTGGTAGATTGGGTTTAGCTGCGGGAAATGCCATTGATGACATTCCCATCGTCGGAACTTTCTTTGAACTAGTTGGTTTTGGTTACACAGCGTGGTTTGTTAGCCAAAATTTACTCACTGCTCAAGCTAGACAAAAGTTATGGAGACAGTTTTTTCCGCAGAAAGAATTAGAACAACCACAAGAACCAGAAAATGCGATCGCAGGTGTAATTGGTACAATACAGGTGCTAATTCCTCTAAGCGGTGTGGTAGATATTGAAGCTGTACGTGCCAAACTAGAGAAAAGCTTGAGTAAAGCTGAAGCTGAAGTTGAATCCCTGAGTACCAGATTAAACAATCCTAGTTTCGTAGATAGAGCTAGGGCTGATGTGGTACAAGGGGCGCGGGATGCCTTAGCAGAAGCACAGAAGCAAGCTGAAATTTTGCGCGAGCGTCTGAAGGGGTTGTCGTAGCGATCGCCTGCGTGGCTTAGGATAACTGTAATGGGTAATCGGATTATTAATTCCCAATTACCCGTTACCAATTAACAAGATCCAAATCTCAATTCTAGGACTTATTATTTTATTAAAATTTTTTAATTTTTAATTTTGAATTGGAGCAAAGCGACTCTCATGCTATATCTAGCCCAGGTGCGTAAAAACGATTTTTTAGACCAGCACCAGTTACGCTTGTTGGCGCGTCAAGAAGCTGATAACTTGTGGGCGATAATTCCAGAAGAGGCTTTCATTCTGCTAGGGAAGGGAAAAGTTATGAGTGAAAACTTGCTTGTTTTAGTAGAACTTTCTCCTACAGGTGACATTGAAAGAATAGAAGACGCTACCAACTGGGTACTCCATCTAGTACAAAGCTACCTCACCATCGGCATTACCCCAGAATTTTTACAGCATGAAGCCGAACGAGCAGAACATTGGCGACAATCCCTGACATTGCAAAACCAAGACTTAGCGCGGCGTTCCTTAGAATTGGAAGCTCGTCGCGAACAAATTCAAGCCTTAGAAGAAAGCCTCAAACGCGAGAAAAACGGTTATTCCCAAGAAGAAAGTTAAAAGTTTGCAATTGTATTGGCTATAAAGCCACAGTACCGCCAAAGTATAGGGACGCGAAATTTCGCGTCCCTACGTCGGTTGATACTAGGTTAATTGTCTTAGCTTTCGTTAGACAATCACAGTAATATTTGTATTACTAAGCAGTGCTTTATTCGATAACTGGGCTATTTGAACTTGTACTGTACCACCCAATCCATCTTTATCAAAGAATAGGTTGCCCGTACTTTGATTGTAGATGAAGCGATCGCTTGCTGTTGTAGCGATCGTACCAAGTCGGAACAAGCCCGAATCGAGTGTCGTATCCTGAGATTGGGTCAGCCCGAATTCCGCCTTAGAAATGAAGATAGTATCATCTCCAACAGTAAAATCAGTAATAGTATCATAGCCTCCAGTGCGGGTATCAGTCAGATATAAGCTATCTTGTCCAGCTCCACCAGTCAGCGTATCTTTACCAATTCCACCAAAAAGGCTATCGTTTCCTACATCGCCTAATAAGCTGTCATTACCTGAACCACCAAAGAGGTTATCATTACCATCTCCTCCTGATAACGTATTAGCCCCAGTATTTCCAATCAGGATGTTATTAAGGCCGTTACCAGTAGCAGTGATTGCCCCAGTTCCAATCAGGGTCAAATTCTCTAGGTTATCTCCCAAGACCCAATTTACCGAAGAGTTAACTAAATCTGTGCCTGCATTTAAGCCTTCAACAATAATATCGCTAACATTGTCTACAGTGTAGATGTCATTGCCGACTCCACCATTGAGACTATCAATTCCTGTACCTCCATCCAAGGTGTCATCGCCTGTACCACCCAACAAGGTGTCATTGCCTGAGCTACCAAAAAGGTTATCGTTACCATCTCCTCCGGTCAAGGTGTTCGCAGCAGCATTTCCGACCAGGATGTTATCAAGGCTGTTACCAGTACCAATTGTCGCGCTTCCAGTCAGGGTCAAGTTCTCAAAGTTCTCTCCTAATACCCAATTCACAGCAGACTTGACTAAATCTGTGCCTGAATTTAAGCCTTCGGTAATAATATCGCTAACATTGTCTACTGTGTAGATATCATTACCGGCTCCACCATTGAGAGTATCAATCCCTGTACCTCCATCCAAAGTATCATCGCCTGCACCGCCTAACAAACTGTCATTACCTGAACTACCAAAGAGGCTATCGTTACCATCTCCTCCGCTCAACTTATTAGCACCAGTATTTCCAATCAGGATGTTATTAAGGCTGTTACCAGTACCATCGATTGCTCCGGTTCCAGTCAGGGTCAAGTTTTCCACGTTATCTGCTAACACAAAACTCACGGAAGACTTAACTAAATCTGTGCCTGCATTTAAGCCTTCAGTAATAGAATCGTTCAGGTTATCTACAGTATAAATGTCATTGCCGGCTCCACCATCAAAACTGTCAGTTCCTAAACCTCCATCCAAGGTATCATTACCTGCACCGCCCAATAATGTGTCATTGCCTGAGCTACCAAAGAGACTATCGTTACCATCTCCTCCGCTCAACTTATTAGCACCAGTATTTCCAATCAGAATATTATTAAGGCTGTTACCAGTACCATCGATTGCTCCGGTTCCAGTCAGGGTCAAGTTTTCCACGTTATCTGCTAACACAAAACTCACGGAAGACTTAACTAAATCTGTACCTGCATTTAAGCTTTCAGTAATCGTATCACCGAGGCTGTCTACGATATAAGTGTCATTGCCAACTCCACCATTAAGACTATCAGCTCCTGTACCTCCATCCAAGATGTCGTTGCCTACACCGCCCAATAATGTGTCATTGCCTGCATCACCCAATAAGGTGTCATTGCCAACTTCTCCGCTCAAGATGTTAGCACTAGTATTTCCGGTCAGAATATTATTAAGGCTGTTACCAGTACCATTGATTGCGTCGGTTCCAATCAGAGTCAAGTTTTCCAGATTATTTCCCAACACCCAACTCACCGAAGACTTGACTAAATCTGTGCCTGCACTAGTAGATTCAATAATAGTGTCGCCAATGGTGTCCACAATATAAGTGTCATTGCCTTTACCACCAATGAGACTATCGTTACCTGTACCACCATCTAAGAAATCATTTCCATCGCCGCCATCAAGCGTGTCGTTATCACCTAGTCCGTTGAGCGTGTCATTGCCCAGCAATCCTGAGATGATATCCATGATCGCCGTACCATTCAGGCTGTCTGCACCTGAAGTACCATTAATCAGATTGAATTGATTAATGGTCAAGTTTACAGTGGCAGTACTGCTGCCACCCTGGCCATCACTTATGGTATAAGTGAAGCTGTCGGAGCCATAATAGTCTGGGACAGGGGTATAAGTGTAAGTACTATCAGGATTTTTAACTAAGCTTCCTTGGCTAGGTTGGGTAAAGCTAGTAATGCTCAATACGTCATTGTCCGCATCTATATCATTGCTCAACAGAGTCGTAGCGTTAATGATAATAGGTGTGTTTTTGTTTGTGGTGATGCTGTCGTTAACAGCGACAGGAGCATCATTCACCGCCGTAATATTAATATTGCGGGTAATGACGGTACTACTAACAGTCCCATCATTAACTATAAAGCTGACAGTACGAGGTGTGAGACTGGGATTATCACTGCTGTTGGTATAAGTAATGGAACGCAGTGCAGTTTGATAATTAGCAACACTAGAACTGCCAGTTAAAGTTAAGACACCTGTGCTGCTGTTATAGCTGCCTGTAATCTCATTTTGATTGATAAAGGTGAGGGTATCTTGAGCAGAGACAAAACCACTGGTAATGCTGATAGTGGCACTAATCAGGTTGGGGGAGTCTACATCACTGACGATGATGGCTGAGTCGATGGCTGTAGTGGCGTTCTCTGTATATGCCAGGGCAGAGTTAGTGGCAGTGGCAATGGGCGCATCATTCACTGCCGTAAAATTAATAGTGCGGGTAATAGCTGTACTATTATCAATCCCATCATTGACCGTAAAGCTGATAGTACGAGGTGTGAGACTGGGATTATTAGTACTGTTGGTATAAGTAATGGAACGCAGTGCAGTTTGATAATTAGCAACACTAGAACTGCCAGTTAAAGTTAAGACACCTGTGCTGCTGTTGTAGCTGCCTGTAATGCCATTTTGCTCAGTGAAGGCGAGTATGTCTTCGGCAGAAACAAAGCCACCGCTAATCTTGACAATGGCACTAACTAGGTTAGGGGAGTCTACATCGCTAACGATGATGCCTGAGTCAATGGCTGTAATGGCGTTTTCGGTGTACAGCAGAGGAGAGGTGGTGGCAGTAGCAACGGGCGCATCATTCACCGCCGTAATATTAATGTCACGTGTTAGAGTTTTACTACTAACATTCTCGTCATTAACTATAAAGCTGATGGTACGAGACGTGAGACTGGGGTTATCACTGGTATTGGTGTAAGTAACCGAACGCAGTGCAGTTTGATAATTAGCAACACTAGAACTGCCAGTTAAAGTTAAAACCCCTGTGCTATTGTTGTAGCTGCCCGTAATCCCATTTTGGTTGGTGAAGGCGAGGGTATCTTGACTAGAGATGAAACCACTGGTAATACTGACGGTAGCAGTAGCCAGGTTGAGGGAATCCTCATCGCTGACAGTGATGGCTGAGTCGATGGCTGTAGTGGCATTCTCAGTGTATGCCAAGGGAGAGACAGAAGTAGAGGTGATTATCGGAGGAATGCCACTTTTGTATAGTTGGGCATATATTCCCCCCTGATTATCTATTTCGTCACCCTGGGCTATTGCCTCGTCTTGACCATAGCTAGTCCAGGAAATCACAAAGTCCCCCTTTCCATTCATCGCTACTGTAGGAGTACTTTGGTCGTTGGGGGTGTAAGTATTGACCTGAAATTCGCCCCCTTGAGGCACCCCATACCGATTGTAGCGTTGAGCATATATCCCAAATCCAGACTTATCCTGATTATCGCTTTGCCAGGAAATGATAAAGTCCCCATCTGCATCCATCGCTATTCTGGGGTTAACTTGGTCGCTAGTGGTTTCACTATTGACCCGAAATTCGTTCCCTTGAGTCTTCCCATCACTGCTGTAGCGTTGGGCATATATCCCAAATCCAGAACTATCCTGATTATTGCTTTGCCAAGAAATAACAAAGTTTCCATTTTCATCCACCGCTACTGTGGGGTTAACTTGACTGTCGATGGTTCTAGTATTGACCTTAAATTCTGAGATGTCTTTAGCATTCCCATTACTGTCGTAGCGTCGGCCATATATCCCATTGCCAGACAAGTCTTGACCATTGCTAACCCAGGAAATGATAAAGTCCCCCCCTGCATTGATTGCTACTGTGGGGTAATATTGAGCTTCGGTAGTGTATTTATTAACCTTAAATTGGTCCCCTTGAGCCGCCCCATAGCTGTCGTAGAGTCGGGCATATATCTCAAAACCAGACCCGTCCAGATCAAAGCTAGTCCAGGAAACGACAAAGTCCCCCCCTGCATTCATCGCTACTGTGGGGTTCAATAGCAAACTGTTGATATCGGTATTGACCTGAAATTCGTTACCATCAGGTTCGCCATCACTTTTGTAGCGTTGGGCATATATGCCATTGCTAGACCCGAACTCATCATAACTAGTCCAAGAAATAATAAAGTTTCCAGCTGCATCTATCGCTACTGCGGAGTTAGATTGAGCGGTGGTGGTGGTGGTATTGACCTGAAATTCGTTACCATCAGGTTCGCCATCACTTTTGTAGCGTTGGGCATATATCCCATTACTAGACCCGTTCTCATCAAAACTAGTCCAGGAAATGACAAAGTTCCCAGCTGCATCTATCGCTACTGTGGAGTTAGATTGATTGCCAATGGTGGTGGTATTAACTAGGAATTCAGTCATGAAAAAACCTCTAAAAAAACTAAAATTTTGATTTCAACAATTACGGTCTGATTAAACAGATTTCTTAGTCATTAGGAATCACTGCACTCGGTCGCAGTCAATAATTCAACTCTGGTGCAGTAAATGCTTGGCGGATTTCTTTTCGTTCCTGATTCAAAACCATCGGACGCTGTACACCAGCAAGAAACTGTACATCATAAAGTTCTTGACAGCCTGCGGTGAACTTCAGCATTCCCACCTGTTGCCCATTTCGTAAATCCACGACTGCCACGCCACAGAGCAACTGCTCAAATCGTTGGGTTATGGGCAATCCTCCGAAAATATGCCGTTCCCGAATCCTATCACCTCAATTAAGCAGACAAGTTGCTCAGAGGAACTGATTAAAGGTGAACAAATTTATGCCAAAGTGTACTAGTGATTGATGTCATTAGTTTTGATGAGTTGTGAAAGTTTGTAGTCAGGGCTAAAACCCTTGAAATTGACTGATAAATCGTTCACTACGAAACTCTCAGAATTGATGACACAGACCACTAAGCGTGCCATCATTGTCAATAAACAAGCTTGTACCAGAAACTTAAAGGAATCGACCCCAGAAAATAGGTCGCGCCGCCATAAAGCTGCACTGGATCTAACTTTGCAGATATTTTGAACTTAGTTTTTTATAATGTCCTAGCGGTAAATATTGTTTGGTAATCTACTGTTATAATAAAGACTTTTCCCTTTAAAAATAAACTGTATATATACTGAATGTAAAAATTAGTTAAAACTTCAATAATTTAAAAACTCGATCGACAAGTTTTATTACTATGACGGCAAATTGCGTTGTTAGGGTAGAGAAAATGCGTAGATGTAGCTTGTCGTATACATCCCCATGCTTCGTATTAAATATTTAGCCTAAATACGTATAACTATGCGATTTTTCACTCGAAATCAGTAGAGGTAAAAGTAGCAAGTTTGACATAGGGTACCTTGTAATTGCTGAAATTCCTGCTAAAAAGGATTATAAAAATAAAATTACTATTTGACTCACAATTACTTAAAAAAGTTTTTTTAGTGTGCCATTTAAAATTTACGACGAAAGTAGGATGAGGCAACAAGAGTGTGGTGTAACAGTATGGTTCACTGGTTTAAGTGGTGCAGGTAAAACTACTATCTGTCAATTCGTGGAGAAGGAACTGCGGATACAGGGATACAGAGTTGAAGTTCTAGACGGTGATGCGGTACGTCAAAACCTATGCAAAGGATTGGGTTTCAGTAAAGAGGATCGAAAAGAGAATATTCGGCGCATTGGCTTTGTAGCTCAACTTCTTGCCAGAAATAATGTCATTGTATTGGTTTCGGCAATTTCACCGTATCGCGCAATTCGGGAAGAAGTGCGCCAAATGGCTCCATTTCTCATTGAAGTTTACGTCAACGCATCATTGGCAGTTTGTGAACAGCGAGACGTAAAAGGGTTATATAAAAAAGCAAGAGCTGGAGAAATTAAGCACTTTACTGGTATTGACGATCCTTATGAAATACCACTCTGCCCTGAAGTCGAATGTAAAACTAACCAGGAAAGCGTTGCTCAAAGTGCAACTAAGGTCTTAGAAAAGCTAGAAGAGTTGGGTTATATAGTTGCTAGAATGAATGATTTATGAGTTAAATAAAGTTTTTAACTCATAACTTTTATTAAGATGCTAATAATTGCCGAATTAACCTGGCCACAGCTTTCTGCGTGAAGCGGTTGGCAATTTGTTGACCTAAACGTTGTACATCTGAATTTACCAATAACTGAGCAATTTGGGATGTAAGTTGCACTGGGTCAAAACCTCTTGTTTCTCGGAGAATACCTAATATACGTTTGATATGCTCCAAGGTTTGCTGTTGCTCAACTGTAGCTGCTGGAGTTTTATTAACTGCTGTCAATCCTACCCGTTCTCGTAACAAGGAGGTAAAGTTATGTAAAACATTTTTACCTAAAGCATCGAGTCCGTTAACAGATTCATCTACTAGCTTGTCACGAATAAAAGCACCGCGTTCAGATGATAGAAATTCTATCCCCTGATTTAGCACTAAATTAAAGTTGTAGTCTTGACTATTACGCGCATTTTTTAACAAGTTTTCTAAACGATTCCAGCGAAATTTGCCATCTTTAAATAGCAAATCTTGCAATGATGCTCTTAATTGCGGTGCTGGGTCTGTTAACAGACGTTTAGAAACGTAGGGATAAGCTTCGCTAAGAACTTTAAAGTTTGGATCTATATATATTGCAATACCTTCGAGCGTCACCAGGGAACGAATAATTAAGGCGTAGTAGGGCGGTACGCGGAAAGGATACTCATACATCAAGGCTGATAGTTCATCGGTGATGCTTTTAATGTTGAGTTCGGCAACGCTGGCTCCTTGGGCATCAGCAAAAACTCTAGCAAAAGCTGGGATAATTGGTGTTAAATCGGTTTCTGGTGATAAGAAATCTAACTTCACGTAGTCTTTTGCTAATCCTTCAAAGTCGCGGTTGACAACGTGGACGATCGCTTCTATCAAACCATAACGCTGTGGTGGCTTAATCTCGCTCATCATCCCAAAGTCGAGATAAGCTAATTTGCCATCGGTTGTCGCTAACAAATTACCAGGGTGGGGATCTGCATGGAAAAATCCATGTTCTAGCAGCTGGCGCAGGGAACACTGCACACCCACTTCAATGAGATAACGAGCATCTATCCCTTGGGCACTAATTTCTTCTGTCTGGGTTAATTTAGTGCCGTTAATCCACTCCATCGTCAGGACGCGACGATTGGTATATTCCCAGTAAATTTTCGGTACGTATACGTCTTTTATATGACCATATAACTCGAAAAATCGCTCGGCATTTTCACCTTCATGGATGTAATCCATCTCTTCAAAAATGCGATCGCCTAATTCATCAAGAATCCCAACTAAGTCACTTCTTACCCGTTTGACTTTTTTCTGCACCCAAGCGGCGAGGTTACGCAAAATATACAAGTCAATGGTGATTCCCTCTCTTAAGTCGGGGCGTTGAACTTTAACAGCTACTTCTTCACCAGTTTTTAGCTTACCTTTATACACTTGCCCCAATGAAGCCGCAGCAATTGGCTGTGCCGAAAGTTCGGCGTAAACCTCTTCTGGAGGTGCGCCTAATTCTTCTTTAATAAACTGGTAAGCAATTTCGTTGGGAAAAGGCGGTAATTGGTCTTGTAATTTAGTTAATTCTTCTAGGTATACGGGAGGAACTAGATCCGGTCTGGTGGATAAAGCTTGTCCAATTTTGATGTAAGCAGGCCCTAATTGGGTCAGCAATACTCGTAGCTGAGTGGCTCGGCGGCGGTCATTTTTAACGACAATTCCCCGTTTACTATCCGACCACAATCCAAACACAAAGGATAGAGTTGGCCCCAACACGGCAAAAATCCGCCGTAAAACTTGCACTTTTCTATTTCGATAATGCGCCGCTATGCCCACGGGATCGTAAAGCGTCTCAGGTTGGGCTGCTGTTCTCACCTTTTGGGCTGCTAAGAGTCTTGGTGAGCGTACAACTAACGTTGATGTACCATCTTCTGGCACTACATCAATAACATTTAATTCGTCGCCTCGGCGATTTGTGCCGTTGCGACTGTCCTCCTGAATCGGTCGGGAACTAGGGGGAAGTGTCTTAACAATCATGAAGAAGGCCACCAGTCAGAACGATCACATTAAGTATTGTAACAATATGTTTAGAAATTGGGTATTGGGAATGGGGCATTGGGTATTGGGCATTGAAAGAGGCAGAGGGGCAGGGTGCGGGGGGCAAAGGGGAAAATTCTCCCTTGCTCCCTGCTTTCGTTCGACTACGCTCACGGCAAGCCTGCTCCCTTGCTTCTTTCCCTGCTCCCCACTCCCCACTAGTCTGCTACACTTAAACGGGCATACTACTTCAATAGTATTAGGTATTGCTAGTTGCTCAGAGATGAGACTTATTATCCTGTAAATTAGAATTATCCGGCATCTGCCCTCATGGAGAATTTGGCTTGATGTTGCTTTGCCTGCGAATTGAAAACTTTGCCCTAATTGACCAATTGGAATTAGAATTTGGCGCGGGACTAAATGTGTTAACAGGTGAAACCGGCGCTGGAAAATCGATTATCTTAGATGCCATTGATGCTGCTTTGGGCGGTAAAGTCTCTAGTAGAGTCATTCGCACGGGGACAAGTCGGGCGATGGTAGAAGCTACTTTCACCTCAAACGCTCCTTTAGCCGCTTGGTTGACCGAACAAGAAATAGATTTGCTTGATGAAAATTCTGTAGTCATTAGCCGAGAAATCACAGCCACTACGAGTAATGTCCGCAGTCGATCGCGAGTGAATGGTGTGTTGGTAAATCGACAGATCATGGCAGGAATGCGCGATCGCTTGGTGGAAATCACCGCCCAAGGTCAAACTGTACAAGTGGGACAATCTGCCCAAGTCCGCGACTGGTTAGATTTGTATGGGGGCGACTCTCTCATGCAGCAACGTCATAAAGTCGCCGCAAGCTTCAGTGCTTACCAACAGGCGCATTTAGCACTAGAAAAACGCCGGACATCGGAACGGGAACGATTGCAACAACTCGACTTGCTTACTTATCAAGTGCAGGAATTGGGAGCAGCCAATCTGGGCGAACCTAATGAATTGGAACAGTTGGGACAAGAACGGGAACGCCTGAATCATGTCGTCGATTTGCAACAAATGAGTTACAAGGTTTATCAGGCTTTGTATCAAAACGATCATGAAACTCCCGCCGCAGGTGATTTATTGGGAGACAGTGAGGCGACATTAAATGACATGGTGGAATACGATAACCAACTACAACCCCTATTGGAGTTGGTACGGGACGCGCAAGCTGCGGTAATGGAAGTGGGAAGGCAAATTAATGCTTATGGAGATGGTTTAGAAGCCGATCCGCAGCGATTGGAAGAGGTGGAAGAACGGATTCAGGAGTTAAAGCAAATTTGTCGTAAGTATGGGCCGACACTACAAGAAGCGATCGCTTACTACCAACGTATCCAAGCAGAATTAGCCCAACTTAACGACAGCGAACAATCTATCGAAAGTCTGGAACAGCAAGAAAAGGCCTGTTTTGATAAACTTACCCAAGCAAGTAATCAGTTAACTCAATTGCGGAGTAAGGCGGCGGCTAATTTAGAATCACGTTTGATCGCTGAACTCAAGCCCCTAGCGATGGAAAAGGTGAAATTTCTGGTTGAAATATTACCAGCTTTCCCAACTGCGATGGGAGCAGATAAAATTACCTTTATGTTTAGTTCCAACCCCGGTGAACCACTGCAACCTTTAACAGAAGTTGCCTCTGGTGGTGAAATGAGCCGTTTTTTACTGGCGCTGAAAGCTTGTTTTTCTCAGGTTGACGTAGTTGGGACAATGGTATTTGATGAAATTGATGTCGGGGTTTCGGGAAGGGTAGCCCAAGCGATCGCGGAAAAATTATACCAGCTAAGTCAACGCAACCAGGTGTTATGTGTTACCCATCAACCTTTAGTTGCGGCAATGGCCGATCGGCATTTTCGGGTAGATAAGCAAACTATCAATCAAGGTAAAGGTAAAAAAGCCAACAATGATAATGACGAACAGCGTACCGTTGTTAGAGTTACTACCTTGGATAATTTAAACACCCGTCGGGAAGAACTAGCGCAGTTGGCTGGTGGTAAATCTGCAACTGATGCGATCGCTTTTGCAGAATCTCTATTATTACAAGCTGCTAACCACCGTAGCACGAAGCATACTTGACCAAATAGTTACGAATTACTAATTACTAATTACTAATTACTAATTATAAATTTAGGCTGCCAATTCTGAAAGCCGTAAACCAGCAATATTCTCACAGGAAAAAGTCTCTTTGCCCATACATCGCCGACAGATTAGCTCTATAATTTGCCCTGCCCAATTGCGGAAAAACCATTGGCACAAGGAATCATCTTCTTGAGGTGTTAAAGACAGAGGAATAAAACCTTTCTTCTGCCATACTTCTGCTGCTGTATAGATATCATCAACAAGAATTGCAACGTGATGGACAGTATTAAAACCTTGCCGTTGGAATAAGCTAGCAATCTGTTCATCTGGTGCGTTAGGCGCAAGCAGTACCAAAATCATGCCTGACGGCATTAAGGCTGAGAGAAAGTACATACTAGCATCTTCAGGCAATAGGTTTTGCTCAGGACAAAAATCATCAGGCCATTTTCCTGGCCCTTCAGTAATTTTGGCATCATAGTTAATCAGAGCTTTAGCATAGTCTGTAAGAGCTTCTGAATCAGGAAACAACAGTACATAGTGATCTACAATAACTCGTTCACCAAAGAGATGTATGCAAAATGATGAGTTGAGAAATTCTGGAGTCTTGCACCCATCTTTATACAATAGCAATCCATCATTTTCTACAAAAGGCGACTCCTTATTCATTGAAGTTTTGGCTAAGTTAAAACCTTTTCTAGGATTTAATGGAAGGTTGTTGTTCATAATGCTCACCTATAAAAACAATCTATAGCATTTATTCAAATTTGAGGCTTAGAAACAAGGTTTATATCTACTATTATAGTCAAATACTTTGAGCTAATCTCAGACACCCGCAAGGCAATTATAGTAACTAATAATACTAACTGTCTCTAAACTGGCGCCGAATAATTCTTAACTTATCTCTTCCTTTTATTCCCGATGAAAGCTACGTAGTAGCTTGTCTCTTTGTATTCTTCTGAGCGAGACGCTGCACCTAGCAAGCCAGGAACAGCTTTGTTGCCCTCCCACTTTAGATAATTTTTCAAGTATACGAGCAATCTGTTATTTGAAATTTTTAAATACAGCATTATAGTCTCTCTACTCATGAAGCCAATTTGTCAAGTCCGATCTATACAAATTTAAATGAGTTTATCCTGCAAATTGCAATAGAAAAAGTATCTAAAGATTTGACATAAGCATCTAAAGATTTTTCATTGCATAGAACGGTAAGTTTTTATATATTTTTTAGGTAAATAGCATTAATTACAAGTGTTTTTTGGAGTTAGTAAATTTCCTAAAAAAACTCTGTAATATCAAGTTCGGATGATTACTTATAATTAAGCCGATCTGGTTTTTGGCCACC